>JAFWAM010000050.1 GCA_017507595.1 Clostridia bacterium | reverse complement strand
AGTTTTTGCCCCGCTTTTTTGAAATGGCCGGCATCAGCATTGGCGTTGCAGTAATTTCCTTCGGGGTGGGCATCCTTGCAAAACAGCTTCTCGGCGTTGATATTTAACAAGTCCTTTATATCTTGTATCGCTTTTTAGCGCCCCCCTCAAAGAAAGCTTGTCAATAGGCAGATGAAATTTTGCTAAAAAACATATAAAAAGTAGGCCTATATGCCCGTTATCGGACATATAGGCTTTTTTTGAAGGCTTAAAAAAATCAAGGCGGGGACAGTCGGTCTTGCCCGCACTTTGACAAAAAGACGTGGCAAGCGTCAAAAAAGCTTTCAAAAAAAGTGGCGGCAAAAAAAACCGGCAGATTTTTGTTTGAAGGGTTTTTTGCCGTCATATATTTTTACACGGGGATATTTTTGTGATATAATAATATTATGATACTGTATTTTGACACGGAAACCACAGGGCTTTGCCCGGGACATATTATTCAGCTTTCCTACGTAATGGATTACGGCGACAACAAGCTGCTTGGCAAAAACTTTTATTTTGACGTTGAGTATATTGAGCCGGGCGCCGCTATGGTCCACGGCTTTACGGTGGAAAAGATCAAAAAACTTTCCCACGGGGAAAAGTTTGCCGACCGCGTTGAAGAAATTGAACGTGACTTTGCGGCCGCCGACCTTATCGTAAGCCACAACTTTTCCTTTGACTTTAACTTTATGGATAAGGAATTTTCTTATATCGGCAAAAAGTTCACCTTTAAGGAAAGCCTTGACACCATGCGGTACTTTACCCCCATAATAAAGCTGCCAAGGCCCTTCGGTAAGGGCATCAAATACCCCAAGCTTGAGGAGCTTGCAGCATTTTCCGACGTCTACCCCTTTGAGGTAACCGCCCTCACGAAAAGGCTTTTTGGCCTTGACGTAAAAACCGCCCACGACGCCGCCTTTGATACTGCCCAAATGTTTTTATCCGTCCAAAACTGCCGCGAAAAGCTGCCGGAGGTTGAGGCGAAAATTTCAAAATATCTTTAAAACAAATATTACACCAACGAGGGGCACCGACGCCACGCTTTGACCTATCAAAGGCCGCCGTCACGCCCCCTTTTGCTTTTATCCCCCAAAGCCCCCAAAAAATGGGTCAAAAAAATTTTTTAAAAATCTTTTGAATTTTACTTGACAGTCATATGACTATGTGTTATAATTCATATGAACTAAAAAAGAACTCACTTGTGTAGGAGGGACTTATGGCACACTTCCCGGGAACGGTTATAAAATCAGACGGCAGAGATTTTAAAAGCTTTTTGGACGGGCTTTTCAGCTTTGGGGATATTTCCATCACACAGCTTGCAAACGCGACGGGGCTTTTGCCAACGACCATTCAGAACTGGATAAACCGCGGATGGGTAGGTCGCTCCAAATCAAAGGGCTTTAGTATTGATCGGGTTGCAAGGGTGCTGATAATAAACGCCCTGCGCCCCGCCATGACCCTTGACAAGATTGCGGAGCTTTTACTTTATCTTAACGGCGACGCCGACGATACCGCCGACGACACCGTATCGGAAAAGACCCTTTACATATTAATGTGTAAATCGGCCTTTAACAAAAATCTTTCCCCCAAGACCGTTGACGAGTGCGTTATTGACGCCATGGTGGGCGTCGATCTTAAATCGGCCGCGGCAAACAAAAGACTTTACCTTGCCCTTTCGGTAATGACAAGGGCGACCCTGTCTGCAGGGCTTATCCGCGAGATAGAAAAGGATTTTGAAAAGATAGCAAGCGGCTGGGGCAAGGAATAAAAAACCATCGGCTTTTTGCCGTTTGTTAAAAAAAATGGCCGTTAATCGGCCT
>JAFWAM010000049.1 GCA_017507595.1 Clostridia bacterium | reverse complement strand
TCCTGTAAGTTGTGACCTTCGCCGGGAATGTAAATAGTACCTTCCTGCTTGTTGGTCAATCTTACCCTAGCAATCTTACGCATAGCGGAGTTAGGCTTTTTGGGGGATGTTGTCGTAACAGAAAGACAAACACCTCTTCTCTGTGGGCAAGAATCCAAGATTGGAGATTTGCTCTTTTCGATTGCCGTACGTCTACCATGTTTGATGATCTGGTTAATTGTTGGCATGTTTTACCTCCTTGTAATATTTCGGAATATTTCTACCGTGACCTAATAAGGAACGGATGAAAACTTGTTTAGCGTTTTGCACGCAAAAATTGGTCAATAACTTGACCCTGCCCGTAAATTTTATCATTTTTTACTATATTAGTCAAACAAAATTCACGGATTTATTTAGTAAAAGGGCTTATCTTAATTTTGTTTTGCCCATTTTTGCCCCACTTTGGGTAAAGCCACTTTTTTAATGGCTTTACCTTCAAAGATATAGGGGGTTTTTAGTTATTTAACTGAGGATTTAAAAGCTTGTAATCCTTTACGCCCGTACCGGCAGGGATAAGCTTACCGATAATGACGTTTTCCTTAAGACCGAGAAGCGGGTCGACCTTGTTTTTGATTGCGGCCTCGGTAAGTACCCTTGCAGTTTCCTGGAAGGATGCTGCCGACAGGAAGCTTTCCGTTGCAAGAGATGCCTTGGTGATACCCAAAAGAACTCTCTTTGCGGTTGCGGGTGCCTTGCCGTTATTCATTGCCTTAAGGTTTTCTGCCTCAAAGCGGGTAATGTCAACCATTTCGCCCGGGAGCATATCTGTGTCGCCGCACTTTTCGATACGGACCTTTCTGAGCATCTGACGAACGATAATTTCTACGTGCTTATCGTTGATGTCAACACCCTGTGAGCGGTATACGGACTGTACCTCGTGTAAGATGTAGTCCTGTACGCCCTTTGCGCCCTTGGCCTTTAATACGTCCTGAGGATATACGGAGCCTGAAGTAAGAATAGTACCGGGCTCTACCGCGTCACCGTTCTTGACCTTGATACCGGCGTTGAAGGGAACTGCGTAATCCTTTGTGGCGTCCTTGCCTGTGCCGCTTCCTTTAACCACGATGTGGCGGAGGCCTTCTTCTTTATTTTCTTCGATGGTAACGATACCTTCGTTTTCGCAAACGATAGCTTGGCCCTTAGGTCTGCGTGCCTCGAAAAGCTCTTCGATTCTGGGCAAACCTGCGGTGATGTCCTGATCGGAAGCAATACCGCCCGTATGGAAGGTTCTCATGGTAAGCTGTGTACCGGGCTCACCGATGGACTGGGCTGCGATGATACCTACTGCCTCACCGATGTTGACGGGTAAGTTGTTGCTCATGTTCTTGCCGTAGCACTTTGAGCATACGCCGTTTTTGGAGCGGCAAGTAAAGATACTTCTGATAAGAACCTTTTCAATGCCTGCCTTGGTAATTTCCTTGGCCTGCTCCTCACTGATCATGCTGTCAGCCTCAACGATGACCTGACCTGCCTTTTCGTGACCCTCGGGATAGCAAACGGCGTCAATGGTGAAGCGACCTGCAAGTCTGTCCTCTAAGGACTCGATCTCCTTCTTCTTGCCGCCTTCTACGCTGGTAATGCTTGTGATCCAAACGCCCTGGGGCTTTTCACCGGTGCCCTCGAAGCAGTCTTCTTCCCTGATGATAACGTTGTGAGAAACGTCAACAAGACGACGGGTAAGATAACCGGAGTCAGCCGTCTTTAAAGCCGTGTCGGCAAGACCCTTTCTACCACCGTGGGATGAAATGAAGTATTCAAGTACGGATAAGCCTTCTCTGAAGCAGGACTTAACGGGGATTTCAATGGTTTTACCGTTAGGATCGCTCATAAGACCACGCATACCGACAAGCTGCTTAACCTGGTCCTTGGAACCACGTGCGCCTGAGTCAACCATCATTTGGATGGGGTTGAACTTATCAAGGGATTTGGGGATCTCCTCGGAAATGTCGTCCGTTGCACGGGTCCAAAGCTCAACGACCTTTTTGTATCCTTCGTCTTCGGTGAGCAAGCCGCGTGAGTGGAGCTTTTCTACCCTTAATACCTCTTGCTCTGCCTTGTTTAATATGTCATCCTTCTTGTCGGGGATATGCATATCAAATACGCTTGTGGTAAGAGCGGCGATGGTTGAGTATTTATAGCCTAAAGCCTTGATGCTGTCAAGGGCTTCTGCCGCTAAGGGTGAGCCGCCCGTTTTGAAGCATGCGTTGACGATCTTTTTAAGGTCGCCCTTCTTAACGAGGTGATTTACCTCTAAATTGCAGTAATCTTCCTCCGTAACCCTTGGCGTAAGACCGATGTTCTGAGGAATTGCATTGTTGAAGATAACCCTACCGCAAGTGGTCTTAACCATTTTGGATACCGTATGGCCGTCTTCAAAAGGTGTAGCTCCTGCGGACGAATATCTCGTCCTGGATGGATAACTGCTTGGTCTGGTAAGCGATGATTGCTTCAGCCTCGGTATAGATACCTGCTTTATATTCAACGCCGTCAGAATCCTCTGCAAAGTGATCGTTGTATTTTTTGCCGTGCTCACGGCGAACGAGGGTCAGGTAGTAGCAGCCGAGTACCATGTCCTGGGTGGGCGCCATAACGGGCTTACCGTCGGAAAGCTTTAAGATGTTGTTTGATGAAAGCATCAAAAACCTTGCTTCAGCCTGAGCTTCGATTGATAATGGAACGTGAACGGCCATCTGGTCGCCGTCGAAGTCAGCGTTGAACGCGCCGCATACCAGGGGGTGAAGCTTAATTGCCCTACCCTCGATAAGAACGGGCTCAAAGGCCTGAATGGAAAGACGGTGAAGGGTAGGAGCACGGTTTAATAATACGGGGTGATCCTTGATGACCTCTTCTAAAATTTCCCAAACGCAAGGCTTCATCCTTTCAACGGTGTGCTTTGCGCTCTTTATATTGTGGCTTAAGCCCCTTTCAACTAACTTTTTCATTACGAAGGGCTTGAAAAGCTCGATTGCCATTTCCTTGGGCAAGCCGCACTGATAAAGCTTAAGCTCCGGACCGACGACGATAACCGAACGTCCTGAGTAGTCAACACGCTTACCTAAAAGGTTTTGTCTGAAACGACCCTGCTTACCCTTGAGCATACCTGAAAGTGACTTGAGGTCACGGTTGCCCGCACCTGAAACCGCCTTGCCCCTGCGACCGTTGTCGATAAGGGCGTCGACTGCTTCCTGAAGCATTCTCTTTTCGTTTCTGATAATGATATCGGGGGCACCCAATTCCATCAGCTTGCGAAGTCTGTTGTTACGGTTGATTACGCGACGGTAAAGGTCGTTAAGGTCGCTGGTTGCAAACCTGCCGCCTTCCAGCGGAACCATAGGACGAAGCTCGGGCGGGATGACGGGGATAACGTCTAAGATCATCCATTCGGGGCGGTTGCCGCTGCGGCGGAAGGCCTCGATAATGTCGATCCTTTTAACAGCCTTTGCTCTCTTTTGTCCTGAGTTTGTTTCGGCGATGGTCTTCTTTACTTCTTCAGCTTCCTTGTCAAGGTCAACGGCCATTAAAAGCTCTTTGATGGCTTCTGCGCCCATACCTGCCTTGAAGGAGCCGTAACCGTACTTATCGATAGCTTCAAGGTATTCCTTATCGTTGATTACCTGCTTGTAAGTAAACTCGGTCACGCCCGGATCAAGAACGACGAAGCACGCAAAGTATAAAACCTGCTCGAGATGCTTAGGGCTCATGTCAAGAATAAGACCTATTCTTGACGGAACGCCCCTGAAATACCAGATGTGAGAAACGGGTGCAGCAAGCTCAATGTGACCCATACGCTCACGTCTTACCTTGGCGCGAGTTACCTCAACGCCACATTTATCACAGATAACGCCTTTATAGCGTATTCTTTTATATTTACCACAATGACATTCCCAGTCCTTGGTGGGCCCAAAGATCTTTTCGCAGAAAAGACCGTCTCTTTCGGGCTTCTGGGTGCGGTAGTTGATAGTTTCCGGCTTGGTTACCTCGCCGTACGACCAACCCCTGATCTTCTCCGGGGAAGCGATGCCTATCTGAATAGCATCAAAGTTGTTAAGTTCAAACATGTTCTACCTCCCAAATTAGTCGTTATCGTCGAAATCGTCGAAATCATCAAAGTCGTCCAGAAGATCGAGGTTATCAAGGTTTTCGAGATCGTCGTACTCGTCGTCATCAAACAAGTCTTCCGTCTTGAAGCCTTCAAGATCATCGTCGTTAAGACCGATGTCCTCATCGTCAAAGATGGAGTCGTCTTCGTCTTCTTCAATAAATTCTTCATCGCCGTCGATACCGAGGTCGATTTCCTCTCTGTCCTCTCTGACGGGAGCGGGACCTCTGTCCTCAACCTCGTCGTCCTCAAGCTCTTTAAGAGAGATCTCGTCGCCCGTTTCGGTAAGCACCTTCATATCAAGGGCAAGGGCCTGAAGCTCCTTAAGCAATACCTTGAAGGATGCGGGGATGCCGGGCTCGGAATTGTCGTCGCCCTTGTTTACGATTGAGTCGTAAGTTTTTCTTCTACCTACGATATCGTCCGATTTAACGGTTAAAATTTCCTGTAAAATGTGCGCTGCACCGTATGCCTCAAGTGCCCAAACCTCCATTTCGCCGAAACGCTGGCCGCCGAACTGGGCCTTGCCGCCTAAAGGCTGCTGGGTGACGAGGGAGTATGGACCCGTGGACCTTGCGTGGATCTTGTCGTCAACAAGGTGGTGGAGCTTGATCATGTACATCTGACCGACGGTTACGCGGTTTTCAAAAGGCTCACCCGTTCTGCCGTCGTAAAGCTGGATCTTACCGTCGACCTTTCCGTCGGGATTGATAAATCCGTTTTCGGCAAGAAGGCTCTTGATTTCTTCGCCGGACGCGCCGTCAAATACAGGCGTTGCGATCTTCCAGCCAAGCTGTTTGCAGACAAGACCTAAGTGTACCTCAAGAACCTGACCGATGTTCATACGGGAAGGAACGCCCAATGGGTTGAGTACGATCTGTAAGGGGGTACCGTCTGCAAGGAAAGGCATATCGTATTCGGGTAATACCCTGGAGATAACGCCCTTGTTACCGTGACGGCCGGCCATCTTGTCGCCTACTGAAATCTTACGCTTCTGAGCAATATAAACCCTTACGAGCTTGTTAACGCCCGGGGATAATTCGTCTTTATTTTCTCTTGTAAAGATCTTTACGTCAACGACGATACCGCTTTCACCGTGGGGTACGCGGAGGGAGGTATCTCTTACTTCCCTTGCCTTTTCACCGAAGATGGCCCTTAAAAGCCTTTCCTCGGGGGTAAGCTCGGTTTCGCCCTTGGGGGTAACCTTACCGACGAGGATGTCGCCGCTCATAACCTCTGCACCGACGCGGATAATACCGTTTTCGTCAAGGTCCTTTAAGGCACTTTCGCTTACGTTGGGGATCTCACGGGTGATCTCCTCCTCGCCAAGCTTGGTGTCGCGGGCTTCGGTTTCGTGCTCCTCAATGTGGATAGAGGTAAAGATATCGTCTCTTACCAGCTGCTCTGAAAGTAAAATAGCGTCCTCGTAGTTACAACCTTCCCACGTCATGAAGCCGATGAGAATGTTTCTGCCAAGGGCAAGCTCACCGTTCTGGGTGGCGGGGCCGTCGGCAATGATGTCGCCTTTTTTAACCTTTTGTCCAACGGAAACGATCGGGCGCTGATTGATGCAGGTGCCCTGGTTGGAGCGCTGGAATTTGCTTAATTCGTATTTGTGTTCAACACCCTCGTCATCGGTGATAACGACGCTGTCGCTGCAGGATGAGGTAACCGTTCCGTCTTCCTTTGCTATTACCATTACGCCGGAGTCGTAAGCGATCTTTGCTTCGATACCCGTACCGACGATGGCGTTTTCAGGCTGTAATAAGGGAACTGCCTGACGCTGCATGTTGGAGCCCATGAGGGTTCTGTGGGTGTCGTCGCTTTCAAGGAAGGGAATAAGTGCCGTTGCAACCGAAACGAGCTGGATGGGTGAAACGTCCATATAGTCGATCATGGAGCGGTCAAGCTCGGTGATCTCTTCCATCCTGCGGCAGGAAACACGCTCGTTTACGAACCTGTTTTCCTCGTCTAAGGGCTCGTTGGCCTGTGCGACGATGAATTCATCCTCCTCGTCGGCGGTAAGATATCTTACCTCGTCGGTAACGACGCCGTTATTTACCTTTCTGTAAGGTGCTTCGATAAAGCCGAACTCGTTGACCTTTGCATAGGTTGAAAGTGAGGAGATAAGACCGATGTTCTGACCTTCAGGGGTTTCGATAGGACACATTCTGCCGTAGTGGGTGTAGTGTACGTCGCGGACCTCAAAGGTTGCCCTTTCTCTGTTAAGACCGCCCGGGCCTAAGGCGGAAAGCTTACGCTTGTGGGTGAGCTCTGCAATGGGGTTGGTCTGGTCCATGAACTGTGAAAGCTGTGATGAACCGAAGAACTCCTTAATGGCAGAGTTTACAGGTCTTATGTTGATAAGGCCCTGTGGGGTGACTTCCTTAGGATCCTGAGTGGCCATCCTTTCCTTGATAAGACGCTCAAGCCTTGCGATACCGATCCTGAACTGGTTCTGTAAAAGTTCACCAACGGAGCGAACGCGGCGGTTGCCTAAGTGGTCGATATTGTCAACCGTGCCGATGCCGTAGCAAAGGTCAAGGTTTACTGAAACGGATGCGATAATGTCGTCAACCGTAATATGCTTGTGGTTTAAGATAACGAGGAGTGGCTTTACGGTCTTCTTCTGCTCCGCATTGAGCTTTTCCGTTGCGCCGGCCTCTAAGATGTTGAAGAACTCTACGCAGGCGGCGACGAACTTTCTTCTCTGCTCCTTGCGCTTTTCGGCGTTCTTCTTTGCCTCGGGCTTTTCCTCGCCCTCCTCAACGGGGGCTTCCTCGGTGTAGTAAATGGCGTTGATCTCGTTGGTCAATGCGTCTGCAGCGCCGTCAATACCAAGTTCCCTTGCCTTTGCGTTTACCTCTTCTGCAAACCTTAAGGAAGGATAGTGGATAAGGTCCATAAGACCGAATACGCGACCGCTTACGCCCGTAACCTTTTCAAAGCTTACGGTGTTGTTGGCGATTATCCTGTGCTTTGCGCCGTCAACCAAAACGTCGATCTCGTTTACGCCTGCGTCACGGATAGCAAGGGCACTTTCACGGGTAACCACGTCGCCTTTGGAGGCGATAACCTCGCCGTCCTCGGTGATAACGTCCGCAGCGAGGGTCTGACCGACGATACGTGCGGCCAAGTTCAAACGCTTGTTGAATTTATATCTGCCAACGCGGGCAAGGTCGTAACGGCGTGCGTCGAAGAATATATTTTTGAGGTTTATCTTAACAGCCTCGTCATTGGGGACTTCGCCTGGACGGAGTCTTCTGTATAATTCGTAAAGACCTTCTTTAACCGTCTTGGTGTTGTCCTTTAAAAGGGTTGCTTCAATATATTCGTCGTCGTTACCGAAAAGATCCTTGATCTGCTGGTTGGATTCAAAACCTAAGGCACGCAAAAGTATGGACACCTGAAGCTTACGCGTCCTGTCAACCTTAACCCAGAGAACTTTCTGGTTGTCCTGTTCAATTTCAAGCCAAGCGCCGCGGTTGGGGATAACCGTGGTGTTGTAAAGTTTTTTACCTGACTTGTCAAACTCAAAGCCGTTATATACGCCCGGTGAACGAACGAGCTGTGAAACGACAACCCTTTCAGCACCGTTGATAATAAACGAGCCGTTGTCCGTCATCTTGGGAATTTCGCCCATGAAGACGTCCTGATTGATGATCTCACCGGTAATTTTGTTGACTAAACGAACGTTGACTCTTAAGGGAATAGCGTAAGTTGCGTCACGATCACGGCACTCTTTTTCACAATATTTGGGTGTGTCTAAAAGCTTGTGATCGAGGAAATAAAGTTCAAAACGGTCAGAAAAGTCGGTGATTGGAGAAAAGTCTTCAAATACCTCGGCGATACCCTCGTCGATAAACGCCTTGTAAGAATCCTTCTGTACCTCAACCAGGTTGGGTATCTCCTGAGATCCTTTAATGCGGGAGAAGGTCCTTCTCTCAACATTTCCGAATTTTGCTGACGGTAAATTTCGTGTCATTAGCTTCCGCTCCTTTTTTTTGAAAAATTGCTTCTTTGCTGTTGCTTTTTGCCACAATATGTTGTATAATATCATTGTGACGACCACAATTTAACTTGTTTTCGCCAAGATATTGCAAAAACCGTGGATTTTCCTGACATTTTCATTGATTTAAAATCAGCAGAAAAGTCACCACTCCACAATGCGGGTATTATAGCATTTTGTTATTATAACCTCAATTTTCGGTCTTGTCAAGGATTTTCACGCACTTTTTTAAAAATATTATAATATTTATTAATATATATCGGAGCTTTTTATGAGAATAGATAAATATCTGAAGGTTTCGCGCATCTTAAAGCGCCGCACCGTCGCCCAGGAGGCCTGTGCGGGAGGAAAGGTTTCCGTAAACGGCAAGGACGTAAAGCCGTCCTACACGCTTAAGGTGGGGGACGTGGTTGAGATCCGCTTTGGCAACGGCGCCCTTAAATTCCGCGTGCTCGCCCTTAAGGAAACTGTCAAAAAGGACGAGGCCGCAACCCTTTACGAGATTATACAGGACGGGGCCCGTGAGGCCTGAGCCTTGGCTTTTTATAAAAATAACCTTTAGCGATCGGGGTTTACGGAAGAAGGATGATCTCGGCCGCACGATTAAGGGCCGTATTTATAAGGATCACAAGTAGCGGCGCAATATCAAAAAGGTACGTTAGTTTTGAAATATCTTCGGGAATCGGGAACGGACTCGGCTGCGATAAGGGAGGCAACGTGCGACGGGAATCCCGAACAGAGTTGCAAATTGATTCAATTTAACCCCAAGGAAGCCAAAGCGAAGTTTTTGGAAGAAATGCAGATAACGGAAGAATAAGTGATTGCGATCTTTTTATAGCGAGGGCAGGATGAACGTAGCTATTATCACCGCGGCGGGCAAGGGAGAAAGGGCCCGTCTTGGAAAAAATAAAAATCTTTACGACCTTTGCGGCAAGACGGTTATCGAAAGGACCGTGGCCGCCTTTTTGAGCGTGGAGGAGATCGACCTTGTTGCGGTCACCGCCGCAAGGGACGACCTGGAGGAGTTTTTAAAGATACTTTCTCCCCTGTCCCCAAAGATCAAGGTGGTTTTGGGCGGCGACACGAGAAAGCAGTCGGTTTTTAACGCCCTTGAAAAATTTCCCTGCGACGTAGTGGTCATCCACGACGGGGCAAGGCCCTTCGTGTCGGCAGGGCTTATTAAAAGCTGTCTTCTTACGGCAAAGAAAGAGGGATCTGCCGTGGCGGCTGTCCCACCCGTCAACACCGTCGGCACCGTCGAGGGCGATCTGATCAAGGGTGTGGGAAGAAGCGCCTTCGTTGAGATACAGACCCCCCAGGCGTTTTCTTACGCCGATATAATGGTGGCCTACAACAATGCTGCGGGCAGAGAGGACTTTACCGACGACTGCGGCGTTTACCTCAACACCTTTGATAGGTGCGTCACGGTCCCGGGAGAAAGGACCAACCTGAAACTGACTAACCCCGAGGATTTCAGAAAAGAGAACTTCCGTGTGGGAACGGGATTTGATCTTCATAGGCTGGCAGAAGGCAGAAGGCTTATCCTTGGCGGTGTGGAGATCCCCCACGGCAAGGGGCTTTTGGGCCACAGCGACGCCGACGCCCTTACCCACGCACTTATGGACG
>JAFWAM010000048.1 GCA_017507595.1 Clostridia bacterium | reverse complement strand
GGTATTGAAGACGAAGTTTCTCACGAAGAAGGTTCTTACACAAGACCAGAAGAAGTTATCGAATTCGTTGAAAAAACTGGTGTTGATTCACTTGCAATCGCTATTGGTACTTCACACGGCGCATACAAATTCAAACCAGAACAATGCACCGTTAATGAAGAAGGTATTTTAGTACCTCCTCCACTCCGTTTTGATATCTTAAAAGCAGTTTCTGCTGAACTTGGCGCTTTCCCAATCGTATTACACGGCTCATCTTCAGTTCCTCAGGAATACGTAAAGATGGTCAACGAAAACGGCGGCAAGATGCCCGACGCCATCGGCGTGCCCGAAGATCAGCTTCGTCAGGCAGCTTCACTTGCAGTTTGCAAGATAAATATTGACTCTGACCTCCGTCTTGCTATGACGGGTACCGTTCGTAAATTCTTTAACGATCAGCCCTCTAAGTTTGACCCCAGAGAATATTTAAAACCCGCACGCGCAAACATCAAGGAAGTTGTTCGCCACAAGCTTATCAACGTTTTAGGCTGCGCAGGCAAGGCTGACGAATGCTTATAATTTTATAAAAAAATAAGACGGCAAAGGCCGTCTTTTTTTGTTGGTTTTTTATTGTATTTTTGGCCGTTAAACGGCTTATAGGCGGTTTTTTGCAAAATAAAAAAGCATCGCTGTAAACTGCGATGCTTTGTTTTTATTAAACCTTTGTGATTGACTTGATGGTGATCTGAACGTAAGGAATAACCAAGAAGTAATTCTTTTCGTCGTTCATTAATTCCTTAAGGTCTTCAAGCTCGTCACCGAGGATCTCTTCACCGTCGATGGAGGTGCCTTCAACGTAGTGGGCTTCGTTAGCTTCGTCAGTCCACTTGGTGTAGAAGGTTGAAGTCTTTTCGTAATAATAAGTGGTTACGGTGTTGCCGTCGTCGTCGGTCTTCTTTGCATAGTCAGCTAAAGTTACACACTTGTCGATGCTTGACTTTTCTTCTAAGGTAGCGTCGTCTTCCTCGCTCGTAGCGTCGTCGGAAACGACTACGCCGAATACGCAATATTTTTCCTTATTGAAGGTGGAAGAAGCACTTGACGTGAGACAAAGGATAACGGTGCCTTCAGCGGTGTCGTACTTGGAGTCGCTTGTCTGGTTGGTTGCGTCGTCATAGTCACGCTTCATAACGAGGGCGCCCTTCGTAACGGCGGTAGTGTTGCCAACCCAACCGTTCTTTGCGAATTCGCCAACGATGGGGTCCTTTGTGTAAGCATTTTCAACGAGGTTGCCGCTTTCGTCGTATTTATAGCCGCCAAACTCAAGCCAGTTTGCGCTGACGTTGCTGACGGTAACGCCGTTATAGTAACCTTCTTCAGCAAGAGTGATAAAGTGCTGTGTCGTTACGGGTGCAAGGTTGAGATAAAGCTTGACGTAAACGTCGGTGGTGATAACCTCTTCACCCTCTGCGTCCTGATAAGAAAGTTCGATCTTCATTCTCTGGATCTTGCTGTTGTTTTCAATTTCAGCGCAAGCCGTAAACGCAAAAATGGTTACGAGTGAAAGAGCGATTGCAATTAACTTGATAATTGATTTTTTCATTGTGTCCTCCGAGAAAAGCTTAAGCTTATCTCTTATATTAACTTTATATATTTTTAAGTTTACTCAAATATTCTAAACGAAAATTTGACTTATGTCAAATGGTTAGGCTATACCAACCGACTTTAACGGCAAATTTTGCAAAGATATTAGGCGTTTAAGAAAAGATAGGCAACCCCTGCGGCCACCGCAAGCCCTAAAACCACCGCAATAAGCACCCGCCAGAAGGAAACGGGCGTCTTGCCCACGACCTTGCCGGTGTTACCGTTTACGTTAACGCGATAGCTTTTCTTTTTGTAGTTATAGTTAAGATTGTATACGGGCATAAGCAAATACTTATACTTGACGTCGTTATGGTAGGTGGAAACGTTTAAGCTTCCGCAAACGTCGCAATCGTGCTTTTCCATAATAAGCCTGCGGATAGCTTGGTCCATATCCGACTTTGCCTCGCCCCAGGCCGTATCAAGGCCCTTTTCGTAATGCTTTGCCGTAAAGCCTGCAAGGTACTCGTTATCGTACACTGCAATGATGTCGGCGCGGAAGGGTAAAAGCCTATCTAAAACCTTTTGCTCTATCCCGCTGCCGGCGGAAATGTGAATATCGTCAAAAAAGTAGTCTATAGTACCGCTAACGTGCCTCCACTCGATATAAGTTTCCGTGCGGGTGCCGTTTTTGGTACGGACGGTACGGGTCTTACGCTTGCCAAGTCTGCCGTCGTAGCGGGAGGACGTCCTGCTGTCAAAGGTGAAGCAGGGCTCGTAAACCCCTCTCAGATTTTTTGCTTCGATATTCTTTTTGAAGCGCCTGGGCGCAAAGATCCTTCGCTTCGCCCATTTTTTTGCTAAGGCCTCAGCCTCCTGATATGTACAGGTAAAGGGATAGACGGCGTTGGGCTTGATGCCGGCAAGCTGATCACTTTCCCTCACGTGGGTCGTGCCGCAATAAGGGCATTCCGTGGCCACGTCCTTGGTTGTTATGATAACCCTTGCGCCACAGTTGTCGCAAACGAGAACGCTTGCCTCGTCCCATTTTTGAGCCTTTTGAAAGGCGTCGGCAACGTCAAGCTCCTTTACCGCCTTATCCTTAGTGAAAACCTCCTTATTGCCGCAAAAGGGGCAAGAAAGATTTTGGGTGGTCGGATCAAACTCCATATTACCGCCGCAGGTCGGGCACTTTACGTGCTCAACGTCGGCCTGTTTGTCAATTGCGTAAACGTCAAACTCTTCCATAATAATGCCTGTCCGATAACGGTTGCCCAATGGTCCGATAAGAAGGCTTTCTCAGCGTTGTAACTATTATAAAGCGTTGAGCTCAGCTAAAAGCTGCTCAAGATCTTCACCGTGGGCGTTGGTTGCCTGCTCGATAGTTTCCTGATGAGCGATCGCGCAGCCTAAACAATGCATACCGTGTGAAAATAAAATTTCAGCGGCGTTTTCGTTGTACTTTAAAAGATCGGAAATAAGCGTATCCTTAGTGATTTTTTCCATTATATTCTCCTTTTAGGGCCAGAATGCCCCTACTGTATTATGAGTTAATTTATTATTATTTTGTAAAAAATCGGCCAATAACTGGCTTATAGGCCGATTTTTGTCATATTTTAGCCAAGCTTGTTGCCGCATTCGGGGCAGAACTTCGCACCCTCCTGGCACTGTGCGCCGCAGTTGGTGCAGAAGCGTTTTGTGGGCATCTTAGCGCCGCATTCAGGGCAGAACTTAG
>JAFWAM010000047.1 GCA_017507595.1 Clostridia bacterium | reverse complement strand
GGTCGCACCGATCAGGTGAAGCTCACCACGGGCAAGCATTGGCTTTAAAAGATTGCCCGCATCCATTGCGCCGTCGCTTTTTCCTGCGCCTACGATATTATGGAGCTCGTCAATAAAAAGTATGATACGTCCCTCACTTTTTTTGACCTCGTTAAGGACGGCTTTAAGTCTTTCTTCAAACTCCCCGCGGTATTTTGCCCCTGCGATAAGGGCCCCCATGTCAAGGGAGAAAAGCTTTCTGTCCTTAAGACTTTGGGGTACGTCGCCCGACAAAATGCGTTGGGCAAGGCCTTCGATAATGGCCGTTTTGCCGACGCCCGCATCACCGATAAGACAGGGGTTGTTTTTGCGCTTTCTCGACAAAATCATGACGGTGTTTCTTATTTCGTCATCACGGCCGATGACAGGGTCAAGCTTGTTCTGACGGGCAAGCTCCACAAGGTCCTGCCCGTATTTGTTCAGAACGTCGTAAGTGGTCTCCGGATTGTCGCTGGTCACACGCTGGGTGCCGCGCATATCTTTTAGGCCCTTTAAAAACCCGTCCTCCGTTATGGAAAGGCTTTTTAAAAGGCCGCTGACGCGCTTGTTACCATTTTTTAAGATAGCAAGAAAGATATGCTCCACCGAAAGGTATTCATCCTTCATATTGTCGGCAATATTCTTTGCCTCCAAAATGCAGGCGTTTAAGCTTTGTGACAGGGTTATCATGCCGCCCTGTTGTTTAGAAAGTCCGCCTATAAGTCGATTAACACCCTCATTTAAGGCGTTTACGTCATATCCGCAGTTGGATAAAAGCTGAAAGATAAAGCATTCGCCGTCATCCGCCATGGCTTTAAGGACGTGTTCCTCAAGGATCTCGGGATTGCCAAAGCGGGTGGCAATTTCCTGGGCCGAAGATAAAACTTCAGCAGTTTTTTTCGTTAGTTTGTCTGCGTTCATTTTAACCTCCTTTTAAAAAACTATCCCATCCTTAATAAGCAAGAAGTTTTTTTCAAGATTTTGGTCGGCAAGGCCGTAAGGATAGTCTTCAATATATAAGTTTATAAGATTGTCTAAATTATTAACGTATTCGGTCAGCTTTTCAGCAAGGTGCTCAACGCTTTGTATGCGCGTAAAATCAAGGCGGCGCAAAAGCTTGCCGTCCACGGTCTGATAGCTTGCCCCCTTAAGGTAAAGCTTTTCAAGATGAATGTACCGGTCAAAAAAGCAATTTATGACGCTGATCAGCAGGCTGTTGGTCGTCCTGAGGGCGATTTTTAAAAGACCCTCTTCCTGCCCGCCGGGGAAAAGCGCCACCGAGTACGTCACCCGTGGACTGTATTTATAGTTTATGGCGCTTAAAAAATCAATGGTGGATTGCTGACTTTGGATGGCCCTTATGCGGCGATGCCCCTCCATAATGGCGTTGACGGAGGCAAAAAGCTCCTTTATACGCTGATTTTGGGTGCTAAAGCCCACGTGCTGGGCTAAAATTTCATTGATGATTTGCGATCGTGACTTGCCGCTTTTTAAGGCTTTTTCGTCAATTAAGGCTATGACCTCGTCACTCAGCACCATGCTGTATACACTTTTTCCCATAAGGATACCTCTTTGGTTTTTTCTTTATTGTACCACACGGTAATAATTTGTCAAGAAATTTATATAATATTTTTGACAAAGTTTAAATATTTTTCTAGATAGACGTGGCTTTTTACGTTAAAATATTGTTGACGCTTTTATCCCTTTTTAAAAGGCGGCGATGGGCGTAAAAATAAAATAACGGGCCTATATGCCCGTTATTGACCGTTTTTTATGATCAAAGACTGAATTGATAAAAAAACAGGGGCCTCAAAAAAGGCCCCTTTTACACTAAAGTATACAAAATTTTGCATTTTTTAAGCTTAAAAAATAAAATGCATTAAAAAAGTACCGCAAGGGGATATGCCTCACGGTAAAATTTTTGTGGTTAAAAGATTAAGCTTCGGTCTTAACTTCTTTTGCGAAAATGAAAGCGTTGTAGTTTTCGCCCTTAGTCTTTAAGCCGCCTTCCTTAACCGTTACGTTAACGGGTGCAAGGGCAACAAATTCCCAACCGTCAACACATTCCTGATTGATAACGTCAAAATATTTAACGATCTGATCCTGAACGCAATCCTTTTTATTGATAACGATAGTGCCTGCAAAAGGAACAACTTTATAAGTTTTCATAGAAAAAACCCTCCAATCCTTATATACAAGGG
>JAFWAM010000046.1 GCA_017507595.1 Clostridia bacterium | reverse complement strand
TTTCGACCTTTGTAAAGTAATTTGGAAAGCCTTTCCCGTCATATATGGGGGCATAAAAAAATATACTTTTTTAAAGGTGATAATATGGATTTTTTAACCGACTTTTTATCAAGGCTTGAGAAAAAATACCCCGGCGAGAAGGAATACCATCAATCGGTCAGGGAGGTTTTTTCCTCAATTTTACCCGCAATAAAAGAAGACCCTTCAACCGTTAAGGAATATAAGATCCTTGACCGTCTTGCCGAGTCTGAAAAAACCCTTATTTTTAAGGTGGAGTGGAAGGACACAAAAGGCAAGGTCCACGTAAACAAGGGCTATCGTGTACAACACAGCTCACTTCTCGGACCGTACAAGGGCGGACTGAGGTTTTCCAAAGACCTGACCCTGTCGGAGGTGAAATTTCTCGCCTTTGAGCAAACCTTTAAAAACAGCTTGACCGCCCTCCCCCTTGGCGGTGCGAAGGGCGGGGCTGACCTTGACCCAAAGGGATTATCCCCTGACGATAAGGAGGCCTTTTGCAAGGCCTACGCAAGAGCCCTATCCCCACATATCGGCCACGACCTTGACGTTGCCGCCGGGGATATAGGCGTAGGAGAAAGAGAGATCGGTTTTTTTGTCGGTGAGCTTAAAAAGCTTAAGAAGCGATATACTCCCGGCGACCTTACGGGAAAGCCAATCCATCTTGAAGGATGTGCCCTGCGTGACGAGGCCACGGGCTTTGGGGCCGTTTACTTTTTGAAAAACCTTCTTGAGGATTTGAAAATCAATATTGAGGATTTAAGCTTTTGCCTTTCGGGCTTTGGAAGCGTCGCCCGCGGCGCGGCAATAAAGATAACCGAGCTTGGCGGCAAGGTTTTGACTCTGTCAGGCCGCGACGGCTTTATGTTTTTTAAAAACGGCCTGCCTATTGAGGGTGCCAAGAAAATGAAGGCCGCCCGTAACGAAGGGCTGAGCAAAAAACGTTTTGCCGAGGAGTTTGGCGGCAGGTTTTTTGAGGGTATATCCCCCTTTGGCTGTGTTGCAGCCGACGTATACATGCCCTGCGCCACCCAGAATGAGATCGGGGAAACCGAGGCAGAAGGCGGCGTAAAGCTTGGCTTAAGATTTTTAGTCGAGGGCGCCAATATGCCAACTACCCCGGCAGGCTTACGGGTCTTTAAAAAAAGCGGGGTTTGCGTTTTACCGTCAAAGGCGGCCAACGCAGGCGGTGTTGCGACGTCTTATCTTGAAATGATGCAAAATAAGCAGGGTGAAAGCTTTTCTATTGCCTTCGTGGACGAAAAAATCAAATACGTTATGCAAAAAATTTACCAAAATGCAAATGAGGCAGCTGAAAGATTCAACCTTAAAGGCGATATTTTTGCAGGTGCAAATCTTTATGCCTTTGAAAGGCTTAAAAAAGCAATTTTATCACTCGGGACGTAAAAAAGCGACCGCAAAGTGGGTCGCTTTCGGTAAAAATTATTAATTTATCAATATAAAAGTCCCTCTATAGGTCGATTATCGCCTATTTTTATCGGTTTTAAAAAAGTTGTCAAATCTGAAGGTTAACCTGGCCCTGCTTTGCAAAGCACAACGGACAGGTGTCAAAGGCTTCTTTAGAGGATTCCTCATAACCGCACGCATCACAGCGCCACCTGA
>JAFWAM010000045.1 GCA_017507595.1 Clostridia bacterium | reverse complement strand
GTGACAACGTATTTTTATATTTGATTTGGATACTTGTCCTCGGCACGGTCATTGCCGGCGCCGTGGTAAAGGGCAAAACGGTCAATCTGGTTTTTCTTATTGTCATAAGCTGCTTGCTTGCGGCCGCAATAGGTGCCTTTGGGTATATCGTTATTGATTATTTATCCATTCAGGCAAACCCGCCCGAAGGCGCGGACTTCAGCGGTCTTGGACTTGCGGTGGGCATTATCGTTTTCGTACCGTCAATTTTAGTGCTTCTTGTCGGCGAGGTAATTTCAATTATTAAGTTCGTCCGCATAAAAAGACGTGGCTGACAAATACTTTCAAAAAACTTAAAAAGTGGGGGATAATCGGCTTATACCCCCACTTTTTTAATTTTTTGGGGGGCAATGGGTTGAAAGATTTTTTAAACTGTGGTATAATTTTTAAGAAAAAGTAAGAACAATAAAAGGACTGGACATGTTAAAAATTCGCAAAGCGGCGGGCTTTTGGGACTGGCAAAGGATAAGATGGCTTTATAAAAGGGCCTTCCCCAAAAACGAGCGCAAGCCCATCTCCGCCATCAAAAATTTAACTAAGCAAGGGCTTGGCGACGTCTTCGTCATAGAGGACGGCGACTTTTTGGGTTTTGCCACCACCATGGAGGCAGGCGACAGGGTGCTTTTAGACTATTTTGCCATTAAAAAGTCTTGCCGTGGCAAGGGCTTTGGCGGTCTTGCTCTAAAAAGGATAAAGGAGCTTTTTAAGGATAAAAGGCTTGTGGTTGAAATAGAGCGCGCAGACATCCCTTCTTTAGATCAAAAGACGCGCAAGGCCCGCAAAAGGTTTTATCTTAGCCAAGGCCTGGTCTGCACGGGGATAACGGTCGTGCTTTTTGGTGTACGTATGGAGCTTTTAGCGGCAAACGGCACCGTTACCTTTGAGGAATACAAGGATATTTATCTTACCTGCGCCGGCAGTAAGATAGCAAAGAACGTAGTCCTTGACGAGGGCTAAATTTTAAAAAAGTGGGCCTATAAGCAGGTTATTGCCACTTTTTGATTAAAAAGGCCCAAAAACCATTTAAATACTTGGGAGAATTTTATGAAGATTGCATTTTTTGATACAAAGCCTTACGACAAAACCTATTTTGAAAAATACGCAAAACAAGGTGAAGTTGCTTTTAAGTTTTTTGAGGCCAAGCTTAACGAGGATACCGTGGAGCTTTGTCGCGGCTTTGACGGCGCTTGCGTTTTCGTCAACGACACGGTTTCTGCCCCCGTCATTGATCGCTTGTCGGAGCTTGGCGTAAGGATCCTTGCCCTTCGCTGTGCCGGCTTTAACAACGTGGACATGAAGCACGCCTTCGGGCGCATTCACGTTTTAAGGGTGCCGGCATATTCCCCCTACGCCGTGGCGGAGCACGCAATGGCCCTTCTTCTCACGTCCGTAAGAAGAATACACAAGGCGTATATCAGGTCCAAGGAATTTAACTTCAGCCTGTCGGGACTTACGGGCTTTGACCTTTGCGGCAAGACGGTGGGCGTAGTCGGGACGGGTAAGATCGGCAGGATATTTATCGATATCTGCCGTGGCTTTAAAATGAAGGTTCTGGCCTACGACAAATATCCGTCGGCAGAGCTTAAGGATAAAGAGGGCGTTACCTACGTTGATATGGACAGGCTTTTAAGAGAAAGTGACGTCATTTCACTTCACTGTCCGCTGACGGAGGAAACTTATCACCTTATTGACGGGCCCGCCATTGAAAGGGCAAAAAAGGGCTTTGTTCTTATTAACACCTCAAGGGGTGCCCTGGTGGATTCGGAGGCCCTTCTTGCAGGTATCAAGTCCCGCAAGGTGGGTGCGGCATGCCTTGACGTTTACGAGGAGGAGGCCGATCTTTTCTTCGAGGATAATTCGGGCCACATTATGGAGGACGATCTTCTGGCAAGGCTTATTTCCATGCCAAACGTTATAGTGACCTCTCACCAGGCCTTTCTGACGGAGGAGGCCCTGGACAGCATCGCCCGTACCACGGTGGACAATATAATTGTCTTCAGCAAGACGGGACAGTGCCCCAACGAGCTTTGCTATCGCGGCGGCACAACGGAGGACTGTAAGGACGGCAAATGCTTTTCATAAAAAATTTATTGAAATTGCAAAAAAAATTGCCAAACTGTCTTGAAATTGTCAAAATAAAATGCTAAAATAAGTATATAACTATAATAGATCAAAGGAGGTATCTTATGGATAAAAAGGTTCATGAGTTATTAAATGAACAAATTAATAAGGAGCTGTATTCAGCTTATCTTTATCTTGATTTTTCAAACTACTTTAAGGAAGTCGGTCTTGACGGCTTTGCCAACTGGTATATGATACAGGCCCAGGAGGAAAGGGATCACGCAATGCTTTTTTACACCTATCTTCAGAACGAGGATATGCCCGTTACGCTTTTACCGATTCCCAAGCCCGACAAGGACTTGACCTGTCATATGGACGTTTTAAAGGCCGGTCTTGAGCATGAAAAATACGTTACGTCCCTCATCAATAATATTTACGGGGCGGCTTACGACATAAGGGACTTCAGGACCATGCAGTTTTTGGATTGGTTCGTTAAGGAGCAGGGCGAGGAGGAGACCAACGCAAAGGACCTCATCACCAAGATGGAACTTTTCGGCAGCGATCCCAAAAGCCTTTATATGCTTAATCAGGAGCTTGGCGCCAGGGTTTACTCAGCCCCGTCGTTAGTTTTATAATTCACAAAAAAACATCAGGAGAAATATTATGGAACAGAGATTTTTTATTTGTCAGCACTGTGGCAATATTGTCGCTATGGTAAAGGATAAGGGCGTGCCCATGATGTGTTGCGGCCAGAAAATGACCGAGATCATCCCCGGCACGACGGAGGCTTCCACCGAAAAGCATATCCCCGTTTATACGGTAGAGGGCAACAAGGTCTTCGTGACCGTTGGTGCCGTTGAGCATCCCATGACTGAAGAGCATTACATAGAATGGGTTTCCTTACAGACCAAGTTCGGTAACCAGAGAAAGCCCTTAAAGCCCGGTCAGCCACCTAAGGTATGCTTCTCCCTTTGCGACGGCGACCAGGTAGAGGCAGTTTACGCCTACTGCAACCTCCACAGCCTTTGGAAGGCTTAAAAATCAAAGCAAAAGCGGCGGCACGTCTGCCGCTTTTTTTGTAAAAAAATGGGGCGGACAGGCACACGGCAAAGGCGTCGACCCTTTGCGGCTTTTTTTAAAAAAGTGGCGATAACGGCCTTATAGGCTCACTTTTTAACAAAAAACCGCCAAAACAAGGCGGTTTTAAGCAAAGGCAAAAAGGTTTTTTATGGTAAAATATCCAATTGACCGTCAGTACGGCATCTGGCGCAAATTAAAAATGCCCTTTTCAAGGCCCGTCTTGTTTTTTGGTAGGCTTTTCACCGACCTGAGGACGAGATCTGCCCGCACGTGGGGTGACGTGACCGTGGAAAGGATAAAGGTGGACGGCGTAAGCTGTCTTAAGTTTACCCCTGCAAAAGAAAGAGCCGACGCACCCTGTATGGTATATTTTCACGGCGGTGGCTTTTGTCTTGGGGCGGCCGACTATCACTACAAAAACGCAAGAGCTTACGCCCGCGCTATGGGTGGACCGGTTATATTTCCGTTTTACAGCCTTGCACCAAAACACAAATACCCCGTTCAGGAGGAAGAGTGCTTCAAGGTCTGCAAATACGCCTTTGATGCTTTCGGAAAAATCAGCCTCGGCGGCGATAGTGCCGGCGGCTTTCTGGCACTGAAAACCTGCCTACGTTGTCAACAAAACAGTATCAAGGTTGACTTTTTGATGGTGATTTACCCCGTTGTTGATTGCAAAATGGGCTGTCCGTCCATGAAGGCTTTCCCCGATACGCCACTTTGGAACGGCAAAAGCAATAAAAGGATGTGGGATTATTATTACGGCAAGGACTTTGACCAAAAATCCTTTTTAGAGGGTGAGCTTGTCAAGGCCTTTCCGCCGACGTACGTTGAAACCGCTCAGTTTGACTGTCTCCGTGACGAGGGGATAGCCCTATACAAAAAGTTGTCCGCCCTTGGGGGCGAGGTGACCGTTAACAACACCAAGGGAACCATGCACGGCTTTGACATAAAGGCTTGCCCCGGTACGAAAGCCGCTCTTTTGTCAAGGCTGACGTTTATCACAGACCAACGGGAAAAGGGCTGACAGCTTGCTAAAAAAAACACAAAAAAAGCGCGTTTATCTAACGCGCTTTTTGTTATTTAATCGGCTTATAGAAGGCTTTTTTATATTTTATTAACAAGACAATAGGCCTGGCAGGCGATACCCTCCTCACGGCCAACTATACCAAGACCCTCAAGGGTGGTGCAGGTGATGCCGACGTCCCTTTGGTCAAGGTGCAATGCTTGGGATATAACGGCCTTCATTTTGTCCACGTAGGGTGCAAGCTTTGGCCTTTCCGCCATAATGCAAATTGATACGTTAACCGGCTTATAGCCCTCTTTTTTGATAATTTCACACACCTTTTCAAGGAGGAAGATGCTGGAAATATCCTTATATTTCGGATCGGTATCGGGGAAATACGTCCCTATGTCCTTAAGGCCGCAGGCCGATAAAAGCCCGTC
>JAFWAM010000044.1 GCA_017507595.1 Clostridia bacterium | reverse complement strand
CAAGGCTTGCGGTCATGTCGTCGGACACGTATAAATAGTCATCGTTGTCGTTAAGGGCGGTCAACAAGCTTTCCCTGAAGGCGCAAAGCTTGGTTTCAACCGACGGGTCAATGACGTATTCAATGTCCTTGACGTAGCCTTTTAAAGATTCCTCACGGTTAAAGACGGATACGTTTGGCTCGAAAAGTATTTGCTTTTCAAAGGGCAAGGATATCATCCCCTCGTTGCCGGCGCCGTAAAAATACAGCATATCTATATATTCCGTCCGTATAGAAAGGTGGGGAGAGCCTGCTTTTATTGGCATTGCCTTGGTTTCGCTGGTCCTGATGGCAAATACGGGCTTTTTGTTACCTGTGCCGAAAGGCTCCAAAAGGTTGATTTCCTTGGCAAGCTCAATGCTGAAGGGGGATTCCACCAAAAGATCGGCAGTTTTTACGGGCATAAAGCACTCGTAGCCGTATTTTGAGTCTATATAATCCTCCAAGGCCTTTTTGAAGGCTGGATAATTTTCAATGGTGACTGAAATGCCTGCCGCCTGAGCGTGGCCGCCAAAGTCGGTCAAAAACTCCTTACAGGCGGAAATGGCTTCAAAAATATTTACCCTGTCAATGGATCGGGCAGAGCCGTGAAGCTTGCCGTCGTTGTTGACGAACAAGATAACCGGGCGGGAGAACTCCTCAACCAGCTTGGAGGCAATTATCCCCACAAGTCCGCTGTTCCAGCCGTCGTCCTCCAAAATGATGATCTTTTTATCAAAACTTGAGCTGATAAGCTTTTGACGGGCGCTTAAATAAAGGGCCTCGGACTCGGTCTGGCGGCGGGTATTGTAGCTGTTAAGCTTAACAGAAAGTTCCTCTATAAGCCGATTATCGTCGGTTATTGCCAGGGTAAGGGCCGATTTTGCGTCGCCCATTCTGCCGGCGGCGTTGATCCTTGGGGCAATGGTAAAGGCAAGGCTTGTGGAGGTCACCTCTCGCATATTGGCGACGGCGATAAGCTCCTTTACGGCCTGGTGACAGTTGCCGCTTTTGATGGCCTTGATGCCCTCGTAAACGATATCGCGGTTTTCACCCGTCAAGGGCATACTGTCGGCGATGGTGGCGATGGTGGCAAGGTCGATATACTTAAATGCCCTGTCGCCTAAAAGGGCCGTTGCGATCTTGTAAGCAACCCCTGCCCCACACAAATATTCAAAGCCGTAGTCGGACGGTATTTTACAGTTTACCGTAATACAATCGGGTAAGACGTCAGGAAGCTCGTGATGGTCGGTGACGATAACGTCAACGGCAAGGTCCTTTAAATACTCAACCTCCTTAGCGCAGCTTATGCCGCAGTCAACGGTAATGACGAGGGAAGGAAGGTATTCTTCCATTATATAATCAATATTTTCAATTGACAGGCCGTAGCCTGCTGTTCTTTCCGGCACGAAGGGAACTGCGTTTACGCCGTATTCCGTCAGGGCGCGATACATAATGGCCGTTGCCGAAATACCGTCCGCGTCGTAGTCGCCGTAAACGACCACCGTTTCGCCCTCGTCACGGGCAAAGCGGATCCTTTCGACAGCTTCTTTTACGCCCTTCATTTTATAGGGGTCAATAAAGCGATGCCTGCCGGGAGATAAAAAGGCACGGATGTCTTCGTCGGAGGATATCCCGCGGCTGAACAAAAGGGCGACGGTTTCCTCGTGCAGGGAAAATCGCTTAGCCGTTTCTTTTATTTGCGGACTTAAGTAGTCTGTTATGCGGAAATTCATATTTTTTTCCTCCGTAAAAATTGGGGTAAAAACAAAGCGGCGGACGAAAGTATCCCGCCCGCCGAAATTATTCATACAATTAGGAATCCTGCTTTACTGCGCCCTTATAACCGTTGTCGGTCTTTTTTGATTTTTTGCCGTCAAGCTTTCTGAACTTAACCCAAAGTGCAGGGCCGAAGAAGAATGCTGAGAAGGCACTTGCAATCAAACCAAAGATAATGGGATAAACGAACTCACCGATGGATGATACGCTGAAGATAACGAGGAATACAACCATTACTAAGGTGGTGAGTGATGATAAAATGTTTACCCTGAGTGACTGCTGAACTGCAGAGTTGGCAATTTCCTTATCTGACTTGTCAGTGCCAAGCTTGATCTCAGCCCTGACGCGGTCGAAAATAACGATACTTGCGTTGATTGCGTAACCGATAATGGTAATAACGGCAGCAATAAACGTTGAGTTGATGGTAACGTTAAAGATGGACATTAACGCAAGCATTACCAATACGTCGTGTGCTAAGGTGCAAACTGCTGCCAAAGCGCTTGAGAAGGTAAATCTGATAACGATATAGATAAGCATTACCACAAGGGCAACGACGATGGCGATAATGGCCATTCTCGTTAAGGAGTCGCTTGCTGTTTCGCCTACTGAATAGCCCCTTACACCGTTGTCTTCAACGGCGGCGCCCTTTTCGATAAGCATAGTTTCGATTCTGCCGCAAAGGTCGTCCTTGCTGTCTCTGGTAAAGATCTCGTTCATGAAGGATTCTTCATCGGAAACCTTTTTGCCGTCCTTGGTGTAGCTTAAGCGGACTTCGTAAATGTAAGCGCCGTCAGCCTCAACGGTCTGGATATCACCGTTGATGTCGAACTTTTCGCCTTCAATAAGGTCCTTAACGTCCTGGGTATTGATCTGGTCGGCAGAGGTGATCTCAATGATAGCACCGCCGGTAAAGTCGATACCGAAATTTAAGATTGAATCGCCTGTCGCTACGCGATATACTGCAAAGCCAACGCCTACGAGTATAATAACGAGGGAGACGATAAGCATGTATTTGAACTTTTCAACTATTTTAAGGTTTTGATTTCTTAACATATTAAGCAACCTCCT
>JAFWAM010000043.1 GCA_017507595.1 Clostridia bacterium | reverse complement strand
CCTTAAAGGTAACTGTCTTTTCCCCAAGCTCACTTGAAATTTTTACCGTAACGTCCGATTTAGTAAAGAGTGAGATCCTCTGAACGGATTTAAGCCCTTCAACCTCGAAATCCCTTTGTGGAGAGCGCCAAAGCTTTTCAAGCACCTTGCCGTAGTACCTTCCGCTTTGATTGATCTGACCCAATGTATAAACGTTGTCGGTAATGATCACAAGCTTGGAAAACCCGTCCCCGTCCACGACGGCAAGGTCCATGGCGGGAATTTCGCTTGCAACGTAAAAATCCCCCGACGTCATCTTGTAAACCACAATGCACTTATCCTGTAAGTCCCCCATTTTAAGCCTTACCGCGGCGTAAAGACAGCCGTTGTAATAAGCCGTTGCCACGTCGCCGTGAGAAGCATCTAGCATAAATCTGTCAAGCTCCTTTAAAATACGGTGCGAGGTACTGCCGTCAAAGGAATAAAAGCCGTCCTCTGCAAGATATACTATCCTGTTGCCGCAAAGGCAAATTGAGCCGTCAATTATTCTGCCCGAATTAAGATAAAGGGTTTCGGCGGTCATCTGCGTCTGGTCGCCGTAAGCGCTTACACGGGAAATTGAATAGGTCCCGAAAACGTACAGATAGCCGTTTAAGCTTACGACCTTTATAAGCCTGCCCTGATCGTTACGGAAGTCAATAAAGCCGGCTTCTTCAAGGGAAACGTTCCAATTGGTGGGATCAAAGGTTTTTGAATACCAAAGCTGGGTGGGGTTATCCCTTACCGTGACGAAAAGTCTTTCGTTGTAGACGGCCATAGACGTAATACCCGGCCCGTCGTAGGCCTTTACCGTAAAGCCGTTGTAAACGTAAAGCTTATCCTCGCAGCAGACAAGGAAACAGTCCTCGCTGTTTAGTCGGTAATTGACCGCCATACCGCCGCTTTCCGCCGGCAAGCCATCGACCACGGTCATCTGACGGTTGTCCGAATAGATCTGCCACTGATAGACCAATCCGTCGTCGCAAAAGACCAAAAGCCTGTCGTCGGGGCGGGAAGAGCCCTCGTCAAAGCGGTGGTAAAAAAAGGCCTTCTGAGGGTTGCAGCCCTCGGGTAAAATCGGGTAGCGATTTGCGCCGTTAACGTATATACACAAGTCCTCAACGCCAATACCGTCCTTAAGCGCGCCGTCGGTAAAGTTGTAATTATAAGTTACCTCTGACATGGTATTTTTTGCAATATGTCCGTCTATAAGCCCGTTAACGCTATCCCTGAAGTCAAAAAGACCAACTCGCTTTTTTCTTAATCCGCTTATTTTGTAGTTACCAAGCATCAGTACCACGCCCTTTGTCTGATATTTTTTACCTTGCGGCGCAAAAGCGCACTTTTAAGGGAGCTTAAGTACCTGTCACGCCACATAATTGCGTGCTCGTACATGCCAGATATAATGGCGTACTCGCTGACGATGCCCTGGGCAATGATCCTGTCGGTAATGACGGTACCAAGGTATGGGCAAGCGGCGGAAAGATCTGATGCCTCGTCAATAAGGTATTCGTACAAGACGGTAATATTATCGTACCCCGCCGAAATGTAGGTGGGATGATGGGTGTAAGGGACCTCTACCCCGTCGCGGTAAACGGCACGGACCTCAACGGGCCGAAAGGTAAAATCCGAAAAGAAAAACCTGCCGTCTGCCGAGGTCAGATCCTCCTCGTGGGTCAAAGGGAAAAATTCGTCGTTAAGCTCTGACACGGTAATGTTATAACCGGATAAAAGTTTGGAAATTTCCTCATTTTCCTCATCGGTAAATGTGGCCCCTTCACTTAAAAACAGCTTTATTTTTTTAGATAAAGATTCATTGCCCAGCATTGCTGCGGCAATGGCCAAAACGTTGCCGATTTTCAAAATTTCCTCCTTCAAGTCCGCCAATAATCGACTTATAGGCGGACTTTTTGCTATTTTAGAAGAAAAGCATTACGCTTCGGTAATACCTTTAAGCATTGCCTGACCGCAGGGCTTGGTGCAGATAAGATCTGCGTACTTTACAAGGGTAGCGGTGTAGGTTGGGGTGCCGGCGATCTGCTTTAAAACCTTGCCGTCCTCACTTTCAAGCCACTTCCAGTCGCAAAGCTGATGAAGGGTAAAATCGTCCGTATTTAAAAGGTACATTGTGCCTTCCGGGCAGAATCTGTCGGACACGATGGGGATACCGTTGTAGGAAATCGCCTTGTAGCCGCCTGCAAGCTCCATAACGTCTGTGTTGCGTCTGAAGGTTGCAAGATGGTTCTGGAAGGCTCTTTTTACACCTGAGGAGCAAACGATAAAGTTGATCTTACCGCCGGTGTTTTCCTCAATGTGGTCGATAGCCTTCTGGATCTCGGCTTCGGAAATTTCACCGACCTCCGCCTTAATGTATGGAACGAGCCATTTGTTTTTGCTTCTGTCGACGCCGTAAATGGTGCCCGTCTTTTTGAAGATAGCACCAAGGCCGGTAAGCTCTCTGCCGTATGAGCCCTGCACTACGATAACCGTGCCCGCGGGGACGGTTGATGAGGTGAGAATAGCGCCTGAAACCTCAATGGTCTTTTTGTCAGGGTCAACGTCGATAATTCGTCTTGCGTTTGCGCCGGTGATGGTTTCGCCCGTTGAAGGATCCATAAAGTCAACGGTCATGCCTACGGCAAGATTTTTAACTGAATTCACGGTGATCTGAAGACCGCTGATGCCCTCAACAGTGGCAAGGACGCCTGTGCCGTCGCCGAAAAGCATTCTGCCGAAGTTAAAGGAAGAAGCCTTTACAAGACCGTCCATTTCCGCCGTCAGAAGATTGACGAAGGCACCTGCATTGTTTTGCGAAGCCCTGATCGCCTTGTCGGAAAGGCTGATAGTGCCGTAAAGGTTTTTCAAGGTGGTGGTGAGCTGCTTGTAGTTGTTGCCACCTGCCGCGGGAAGACCGCCCGTTTCCGTGCCCGCGCCTACGCCGCCGTTGACACCGTACTGAACGAGCCTTTTAACATCCTTACCCCAAACGTCCTCGGTGGACTGCTTGATCTTTGCAAGCAAGGGGTTGACCTCCGTATTCATCTGCTGTGAGATTGCACCTAAGTAAACTGTTTTTAACGCCTGATCGGCTGTTGTCATTGATACCATAAAAATTATTTCTCCTATTTGATTTTAATTATTTTTTCGGCCAGGGCCTTTGCCTCGGCCAAGGTTTTGGGACGCATAGGCGGGGTAAGGGCTATGCTACCCGTTCCGCCTATCAGAACAGAGTCAGGTGCCGTGCTTTTCACCGCGGAAATATACTCTTTTATAAGCCTGTCCTTTACCGGCGTGTCCTTTATAAGACCGTATAAATATTCCTCGTTTTTAAGATCGCTTTGGCTTTTTTTGGCCCTGTCCATCAAAAGGGCAACGTAGGCCCTTTCAACGTCACCGACCCGGTAATCTTTTTGGGGACTTAAATACCCCTCAAGATCGCCAAGATCCTTTAAGGCATCGGGAAATTGTTGCAAAAATTTGACAACGTCATCCCCTTTTGCCGACCCACATTGAGCATTACCGTCCGCCGAAGGCCCCGTATCCGAAGGTGCGCACTCTTCTTTTTTCGGGCTTGTTTCGGCCTTTTTGTAAGACTCAATCTCCTGCTCCAGCTCCTTGATTTTCTGACAACGCTTGGTGAATTCAGACTCCAGCGAGCCGTAAGCCTTTTTTAAGGACTCCACGTCCTTAAACTTACCGGTAGAGACCTTGCTTGCTCCACCGCCGTTTAAAGCCTCCTCTGCCCCTGCAGTTTGCGTGGCAAGCGTGGTTTGTTCTTCGTTAAGCTGCATAATTTTCCTCCCTTTTTTTATACTGCCGCGGCAAGGTCTGCCGTGGACTTTTTAAGCTCTTCACGATGGCGGCGAAGGTGAAGTATAGCGTTTTTCTTCACGGTGCCGCCACCACCTGTGCCGCCCGATAAAAGGAACCTTGTGTGCTCCTCAATG
>JAFWAM010000042.1 GCA_017507595.1 Clostridia bacterium | reverse complement strand
TTGGAATTGACATAAAAATCTTTCTCCTTTTATCTGTATATTTGATGTGCAGGCCTGTGTTTCGCCCTGCTTTTTAGGATAAAAGCGAGGACAAAAGTCGGCCAATAAGCCGATTTTCGGCGGGTTTTAAGAAAAATTATTCTTCCATCGCCTTGACGGCCTTAACTATCCTGCTGGTACCGAGCCTGTCTGCGCCGAGGGCGATAAAGTCCTCTGCATCCTCAATAGACGAAATGCCGCCGGCTGCCTTTACCTTTACGTTTTCGCCAACGTGGGCGCGCATAAGCTTAACGTCCTCTCTTGTGGCGCCGCCCGTTGAAAAGCCCGTGGAGGTCTTGATATATTCGGCACCGGCGTCGGTGACGATATTGCACATAATAATCTTTTCACCCTCATTTAAAAGGCAGGTTTCGATAATGACCTTTAAAATCTTGTCGCCGCAGGCCTTTTTGACGGCAATAATTTCATTTTCAACAGCCTTTAAGTTGCCGCTTTTAAGATCGCCGAGGTTGATGACCATATCGATCTCGTCAGCGCCTTCCTTAACGGCTTCTTCAGTTTCAAAAACCTTGACGGCCGTGGTGTTGTAGCCGTTGGGGAAGCCTATTACCGTGCAGATGGCAAGATTGTCGCCCACGTATTCCTTTGCCCTTTTAACGAAGGCGGGGGGGATGCATACGCTGGCGGTTTTGTACTTCATACCGTCGTCGCAAATGGCCTTGATATCGGCCCAGGTTGCGGTCTGGCCTAAAAGGGTGTGGTCACATTTTGATAAAATATTTTCTATACTCATAACTGCTCTCCAAGTGATTTTTTATTTATTATTGGGCTTATAGGCCCACTTTTATACTTTATCTGGTAAAACGACCTATCAGTCGTTGTCAACGTCTAAAGCCTCTAACCCGGTTTTTGCAACGGGCTTGGAATCGCCGTGACGGACGAAGACCATGGTGATAAATGCAAGGATAACGAATACCGTTGCGTAGGGGAAAAGGGGCTTCATGCTGCCGACGGCGTCCATAAGGGCACCCGATAAGAAGGGCGTAACGATCTGCGCTGTCATTGAGGCCGTGTAGTAATACCCCGTGAACTTGCCTACGCTGCCGTTTTTAGCAAGCTCCACAACCATGGGGAAGGAGTTGACGTTGATGGTTGCCCAGCCGATACCTGCAAGGGCAAAAAAGATATTCATAACCATAACGGAGGAGTTTGCCGTCATAAACATTGCGCCGCCAAAGGCAACTGCCAGAATAATAATACCCGTCATAATGCAACGCTTTCTGCCGACCTTTTGGGCGATAAAGCCAACGGGAAGGTATGCCGCAATTGCCGCGCCCTGGGCGATAAGAAGGGTGGTATTAAAGTCCATCTGCAATACGTTTTGGGCGTAGAGAGAGTATTTGGACGTTACCGCGTTGTAGCCAGTAAACCAAAGGGCAACGGATGCAAGCAGGAGGATAAGGCTGGTGAGCTCTCCCTTGGAAAGGCCCTTTTTGGCGGGGGCGGCCTCAGCCGTGGGGGCGGAAGCGGCGGCTTCCCTATCCAATCTGTCGTTGATAACGGAGGCTTCGGCGGACCACTTAGGCTCCTTAACGGTAATCATAAAGATGATAAGGGCCACCATCATTACCGCGCAGACGGCGATAACGAAGGGTGTGAAGCTTGACAGCTGATTAAATACCTTGCCCGTTTTGAATACTATGCCAAGAACAAGAACGAGCATACCGCCCACCGTACCCATAAGGTTGATGATGGCGTTTGCTTTGGATCTTAAGGGCTTGGGCGTGACGTCGGGCATAAGGGCAACGGCCGGTGAACGGAAGATTGCCATCGCGAGAAGGGTCACGAGAAGAAGTATGCCGAATACGATAAAGGGGCCGGGGGCCTCGGTGGTGTGCTTCCAGGCGTAAGCGCTTAAGCAGGGATTGACCAGGTTTGTATAGGCCTTTTTAACAAAGGTCTTTTCCACTGTGAATTCCTCACCGTTAAGGGTGCCGTAATATACGCTTTCACCGTCGACCTCCCTGATTTCCACGGGGAAGTACTGTCCGTCCTTGTAGCCGTAAACCGTTTCGGGGGCGGAGTGGCCCTCGCTGGTTAAATATTCGTAATTGATCTTAGAGTACCAGCTTCTTGCGGCGGCCTTTTCCGTGTCGGAAAGGTCCTTATAGTCCTTTTGATAAAGGATGCGGGCGCAATAGTCCTGAACGGCAAATTCCTTTTGTGTGCCGTCGTCGCCGACAAGGCTTTTTTCGGCGTTGGCAACGGTGTAGTTGTCGTCGAAAAGCTGGCCGTAGAAGGTTGCGCTGTTGCCGTTGATGTCCCCTGCGTTGATGTTGGCAAGCTGGGCGTTATCGGCAAAGGTAAGGGTGGTAAAGGCAATGACCGCCACCATGGCGCCGATAAGAATAAATGGCGTGCGGTGACCGAGCCTCGTCTTCTTTTTATCGGACAGGGTGCCGAAAAGGGGCAGCAAGAACACCGCGATAACGTTGTCTATGGCCATAACGAGGCCCGAAAGGGTCTGGCTTAAGCCAAACTTGTTGACAAGCATAAGGGGCATGATGCT
>JAFWAM010000041.1 GCA_017507595.1 Clostridia bacterium | reverse complement strand
TTATCCTGGGGATCGCCGAAACCGTGCCGCCGCCCATAATGATGGCGTCACATTCCGTGTGTCCGCTGCAGGCGCTGTTGCCGTTGATAAGTGAGTTAAACACCTGGTGGCTGTCGTCCTTTGCAACCGACCTTGACACCACGTGACAGCTTGACCCCTCGCCGTTAAGATCAACGGTAAAGTCTGTCGTTGCCGTCTGCTTGCCGTGGGTCATTATCTTTTCCTTTATGATAAGCGTCGCACCCTTCTGAAGGACCGCAACAGTCTTTCTGTCGGTGGAGTCCACGCCCTTTATCTGGACCGTTTCCATTTCAAGGTAGCTGTCCTCGCCCATATTGATGACCGTGGTAGGGTTAAGTATCCTTTCGCCCGTGCCCTCGCCCTCGCCGTAATGCTTTTCAACGTAGCGCACGCGGGCGTTTTTTTCAAGGTTGAAGGTGTGGATGCCGTCATGCTCTGACGTGGAGCAGCCGGGGTTGTGTATGCCGCAGCCGGCAACGATAAGCACGTCCGCCCCCTCGCCAACGTTAAAGTCGTTGTAAACAAGGTCGTTGACCCCCGTTTTTGTTATAATAACGGGTATATCTATCCTCTCGTTTTTGGTAAAGGGCTTTACGTTGATGTCAATGCCCGATTTATCCGTTTTTGAAATGATGTCAATGTTTGCCGTGGTGTTTCTTCCGCCAAGCTGACCGTCCTCGCGGATGTTGTACGCCCCTTGGGGAACGCCCTCAATGTCGGCGATCTGGCTTAAAAGCTGTTTTTGAAGAGAGTCTAACTTCATAATTATTTACCCTCCTTATCGGCGATGACCTTGCAGGCGCCGTTAAACTTAAGCTCCTTAATGACCTTTTCGGGCGGGCCGTCACGTTCTATCCTGCCGCCGGAAATCACGATTATCCTGTCGGCAATGTTGAGGATCCTTTCCTGATGGGAAATTATTATAAGGGAGCCCCCCATAATGTCCCTGAGCTTTTCAAAGACCTTGATGAGGCTTGTGAAGCTCCATAAGTCTATACCGGCCTCGGGCTCGTCAAAAAGTGACAGCTTGACCCCACGGGCCATGACCGAAGCGATTTCTATCCTTTTAAGCTCGCCCCCGGAAAGGCTTCCGTTGATCTCACGGTTGACGTATTCACGGGCGCAAAGGCCTACCTCCGAAAGGTAAGCGCAGACCTCCGATACGGTAAGGCGTCTGCCGGCGGCAATGTTTATAATATCGCTGACCGTGATGCCCTTGAACCTTACCGGCTGCTGAAAGGCAAAGCCTATCCCCCTTTGGGCCCTTTCGGTGACGGATAGGTCGGTTATGTCCTCGCCGTCGAAAAGTATCTGACCCTTGGTTGGCTTTATGATACCCATAATAAGCTTTGCAAGTGTAGATTTGCCGCCGCCGTTTGGCCCGGTGAGGACGACGAACTTCTCGTCGATCTTGACATTTACGTCCTTGATGATCTCCTTTTCGCCCTCGGGCATGGTTACGGCGTAGCTTACGTTTTTAAGTTCTAACATATTTCTCCGTATGAATTGTTTTTTGCTGTTTTAGTTGTTTTTTATGTGATTTTGCGGCGATAATCGGCTTATAGCGCGACTTTTGTCAAATTGCCGAAATTTATAGAGGATCTGAACAAAAAATATCAAAGATCCTCGCCAAGCTCTGCGGCGCGCTGTTTTGCCTCGTTTTCCGCCTTGCGCCTTTCCCAGTAAAGCCTTTCGTTTTCGGCGTTTATCACGTCTTGCTTTTCGGCAAGGATCACGCTGTCGGGGGTAAGCCCGTAGGTGTCGATATTGTCAAGCATCATTTGCCTTATCCTGTCGCCAAGCTCACCGGTGGTAAGCCCCTCGTACTCCTCAGGGGTGATGACCTTGATAAGATCAAGATACACAAGGGTTTTGACAAAGGGGAAGTTTTTGTGTATTTTTTGGGTGCCCTCAATAGTGAAAACCGCAATGGGCGCACGGGCGCGCATAGGGATCTTGAAACAGCCGTTTTTAAACGGAAGGAGGTTCCTGTTTTCTTTATTCCTCGTCCCCTCGGGGCAAATGCCGACAGACCTGCCACCCTTGAGATACTCGACGGCCTTAAGCACCGTTTTGACCGCACCCTTGGGATCGTCCTTGGGCATTGACATAAAGCCCGACTTATAAATAGCCGGCCCCGCCATGATTATCTTGAAGTTTTCCGGCTTGGATACGAAAAGTGGCTTGAACTTTCTGTAAACCACCGACATTATCATGGTGTCGAATTTGGAGCGGTGATTGACCACCATAAAATAACTGACCGACGGGTCAAGCTTGACGTCCTCCTTTAAAACGACCCTCGCCCCCGACCAGAGGACCAGGAAGGAGTTTATCAGGTTATACAGGAAAAAGAAAAACCTGCTGGGCTTTTTGATGGGCTTTTTCTGGTTGACGGTAAACCCCAATAAAATCGCGAAAATAAACACGACCGCCACGGTGGCGGCAAAGCCGCAGACAAAAATCACCACGGGTATCCAAAGATCCACGTAAGATTTTACAAGACCCATAAGGGCGGGCAAAAGTGCCGCAAGCACAAGCCCGACGCCAAGGGCAACAAGAGTAAGCAACATATTTTACCTCTTAAATTAAGCTTTTACGGTGTACGTAGTAACGTCAAGGGTGGTTTCGCCGTCAACCTGAATGGCGCAGGGCTCCGAAAAAGTAACGGTTATTTCCTTGCCCTGGAAAATATCCACGCAAGGGCTTGTTACGTGGCCGCCGTTGAAGACCTTGCTCATGAGAAGCAAAAGCCTTATCCTTGAACGGCAACGTCCGCAGACAAGGGTGACCTTGCCGTCCGGGTCGTGACGGTTTTGCATGGGCGCGATCATCATACCGCCGCCGTAAAAGCGACCCTTCATCGTGGGGCATATCCAGATGTTTTTATATTCCTTGGTGACCCCGTCGCAGGTAACGGTTGCGTTGCGGCGCTTGTATCCAAACAGCCCAAGCTTTATTACGATGGTGGTGTAATTGATTTTTTTGTGGGGCTTTTTGGCACGGATGTTGTCGGCCACCTCACAGGCCATGCCGTCAATGCCAAAGCCGATGCCGTTGACAAAGCGGAAGCTTTTGTCCTTTATGGTGACCAGAGGAAGATTTTTTATGTAATCGTTTATCTGCACGGCGCCGTCAACGACCTTTTCTTTTACGTCGTTGCAAAAATCGTTACCCGTGCCCGAGGGGCAAAAGATAACGGGAGGAAGCTCCAGCCCGTAAACGGCGTTGGCAAACCTTTGCAGGGTCCCGTCCCCCCCGACGAGATAAATTTTATCTTCCTTGGGGTCAAGGCGGCTGCAAAAGTCGCGGGTGGCGCCTTCGTCGCGGGCCGTAACGTCAAATTTTTCCATCTGACCGGCCTTTTGAAGAAGCTCGCTAACCTTATCTTCTCCCCTAAGGTTGTTTGACAGCGGATTGTAAAATAAATACTGCATAAACTGCTCTCCGGTAAAAATATTGCAAAAGGCCAAAAAAACCTTCCTTGCCAACTATCATTATAACATACTTTTTTCAAAATGTACTAATTATTTTTAATAATTAGTCAACTTTGTGTGTGTTTTTAAGCTTTTTTTGTGAAAAAAACCCCATCAAACGTCCAAAACGGCCCGCCTTTTGCTTTTTTTGTAAAAATTGCGCCGCCAATTTTTGGTAAGCCATAACCCTTCAACAAATTGCCGGTAAATGCTTTATTATTCCCCAGCCTTCCGTTTTTTTTGCAAGCAAAAACCCGTCAAAAGTGGCGTTAACCGACTTATAGACGGGTTTTTAAGCTTATGTGAAAAACCCTTGGGCGGGTTTTGATTGTTAGTTAGCCTCCTCCCGGCGGATGACCGACAAAAGCATTATTACCGAAAATACAGTTGCCACAATGGCCGCAACAGCCGTACACGTCCAAAACACGCCGTCCTGAAAGACGCCCTTGCCAAGGTCGGTAACAATTTGTCCGCCAACGTTAAAGGCGCCGTGAATGACCGCGCCAAATACCACCGTTTTGGTCTTGAGGGCCAAAATGGCCAGCATACAGCCAATGAGGAAGGTATACCCCACCTGCAAAAGGGTTGCCCAAACGTCGCCGCCACCGAAAAGGTTGAAAAGGTGCCAAAGTGCAAACACGGCCGAAGAAATGACCACGGCCTTTAAAAGGCGTCCGCGCCCCTTAAGTCGCCCCGACAAAAGGCTTAACACCGTACCGCGGAAAAAGACCTCCTCACAAAAGCCCACCAGGGCGCACCTTAACACAAGCAGCCAGATATACTGTGGATAAAGTATTTGCGCCTTGCCCGTGATAAGGGCAAAAAAAGGAAAGTTTGCCACGGCCACAAGCAGGCAAGGAACAACCCAAATCGTCCTTAAAAAGCCGATACGTTCCCCAAAAAACCGTCCATTGACGGCAATAAAAGACATTGTGACCAAAAGGGCGAGAAACCCCTCTGACGCCGTCTGGCGGATAAGCCCGTCCAAGACGGCGTCGTCGGAAAATTTTATCACCCATTGGCAAAGAACTATTCCGATAACGGATATCCCCGTGACCGTATAAACGAAAACGTTGTTTTTTATCAGTCCCCTGACGCCCTTCAAGTCGGTCACCGAAAAACTAATTAGTTTCCGACAAAGCAAGGGCAACGCCGCCCAAAATGCCTGCGTCGTTCTTTAAGGCCGCACGGCGAACGGAAACCCTTGGACAGGTGGTGCCGCCGTAGCTGTAGTGATCAACACGCTTCTGAAGAGCCTCAAAAAAGGCGTCGCCCGTGTTGGAAATACCGCCGCCGATAACGATACATTCGGGGCGGAAAATATTTATAAGGCTGATAAGCCCCTCTGCAACGTACTTGACGTACATATTGATAACGTTTCTTGCGATGCCGTCGCCGCGGCTTGCGGCCTCAAAGGCAGTCTTGCCGGAAACCGAGCCCTGCTCCTCTGCAACGGCCTTTAAAAGGCTTTCAGGGTTCTTTTCGATGGCGCGCTTAGTCTGACGGATAAGTGCCGTAGCAGAGGCGTAGGCCTCCCAACATCCACGGCGCCCGCAGGAGCAAGGCTCCCCACCGAACTTAAGGGTAATGTGGCCGCCCTCAGCGCCCGCACCCCCCTTGCCGATGATCATTTTGCCGTCAACGATAATGCCCGTACCAACCCCCGTGCCAAGGGTGACGAAGATAATATCCTTTGAGCCCTTTGCCGAGCCGAACATCATCTCGCCAAGGGTTGCCAAGTTGGCGTCGTTGCCGATAAAGGTTGGAATATCAAGATGCTTTCTGAACTCCTCAACGATGGGCACGTTATGGAAGTTTATGTTATTGGAGTAGGTTATCACGCCCCTTTCGGCGTCAATGGTGCCGGGGATACCCATACCGCAGGCAACCACGTCTGCCATGGTGGCGCCGGCGCTTTTAACCACGTCAGCGCAAAGATCGGCCATTTCCTTAACGGTAATCTGATAATCCTGCCACGGATTGGTAACGATGGCCTTTTGGAAAACTACGTTGCCGTCAGCCCCCGCAAGCCCGCACTTTATGGACATACCGCCGATATCTATACCGAGATAATACTTCATGATCTCCTCCTGAAAAGCAAAAAAGGTTGTTTGGTTACCAAAGGTAACACACCAATAATTATTGTACCACGAAAGGCAATTTTTGTAAATACCCTTTGCAAAAAAAATCATTTTTTGCCAATTTTTATTTATTGTCTTGAAAAATCCTGCACCTTGTGGTATAATATTTACCGCTTAAGAAAGCAAATTATCCCTTTTAAAGGTGAATTATGAAAAAGCTTGTCACATTTTTACTTGTAACCGTCTTTATTTTAGCTTTAAGCCTTTCAGGCTGCAAAAAGCCCAATGAGGGGCCCGCCCCCAAGCCAATGACCGACTCATTTTTCGGCGACCAATATTCCACCTCCAACGAGGATTTTTACAGCGATTTTTCCCAAGAGGAAAAGTCACTTTATTACCGCCTTTGGGACGAGGACGTGAAAATCTCCCTCTACGTGGATATTTCCCCCTATGAATTATATAAGATTGACGAAGCCTTTGACGACTACAGAAAGGGCAACACCTTAAAGGCAGACACCTACCGCAAGTGCAACCTGAAAATCACCGTTGACGGCGAGGAATATTTTTATGATGAAGTCGGCGTGCGTATGCGCGGAAATACCTCACGCAGGGAGTTTTGCCGCGAGGACGGACAAATTTTTGACCTTATCCACTTCAGATTTTCCCTGACGGAGACCTTTGACGGGGACGAATACGCCAACGGAAGCTGGGCCGCGGAGATCCGCCACGACTGGACGGACAGCGCCGCGAGAAAGGCCCGCAAAAACCGCACCTTTGCCACTATGGAAAAGTTTTATTACAAGTGGAATAAAAACTACGACAACACCTATATCCGCGAGGTTTACGCCAACAAAATGTTTTCCGCCTTTGGGGTGCTTGCCCCACACATAACCCTTGCCAACCTTAATCTTTCCCAATCGGGCAAGATGGAAAATTTCGGCGTCGGCGGACTGTACGAGACCATCGATAAGGAATTTTTAAAGCGCAACTTTACCGAGGAAAACCGTGGCGGCGACCTGTATAAGTGCACCTATAGGGCCGATTTCACCGACTTTTCCAACTACGGCGTGGAAACCCCAACCCAAAGATTTGCCTATTCCCTTAAGACCAACGACGACCGTGACGACCCCGACTACAACCACAACCGCGACCTGAAGGCCTTTATCGAAACCCTTTCAAAAAGCATTTATGACGAGGACTTTTTCACCGCCCTTGAGTCTGTCGTGGACATGGAATATTTCACCCGATTTGAGGCGGTGAATTACCTTCTTGGCAACCCCGACTGCATCAGAAACAACGCCAACAACTTTTATATTTACTTTACCCCGGGCGGAAAGTCCTTTTTGATCCCATACGACTACGACAGGTGCCTTGGCATCAATATGGACTGGAACCCATCGGGAAGCGGCATGATGTATGAGGAGCCATTTGCCAAGCAATCCCCCAACGGTCAGGTAACCAACCCCCTCTACACCAAAACCATCTTAAACCGCCAGATGTCCACTTATCGGTCAATGTATATTGAAAATATAAACAAGATACTTGAAAGCGACTGGTTTAACTACCCCCACTTTGCGGCAATGTACGACGGCTACAGCAAGACCTACGCGGCCCTTGCAATGCCCTCTGCCGCCATCTGCCAAGCCGTTGACGGCCGCATTTTAACCGAAAGATTTTACTTTGGCCTTGACGGCGCCGACGAAAACAACTACTCCTCCACCCGAGAAAACATCTCCGTAAAGGATTATATGACCGTTAAGCGCCAGACGGCCCAAACGGCCTTAAATTAGCCAAAAAGCCCCCGATAATCGACCTATTGCCCAACTTTTGTTAAAAAACAACCGTCGGGCGCACAAAAGAAGCAATTCAACGCATGTGCGTGGTTTGTCGAGCGAGAAGGTTTGCTTACCTTGTGCGGTAAATAGAAGCGGTATATTTGGCACAACTTTGTTAACTACGCCAAGGAAAGTGACGTTGAGAAGCGTGCTATCTTATTAAGCTATGTATTAACTACATTAAAAACTGATCGGAACAGCAGTTTATCAGATCGTCCTGCTCATCCGTTAGTTGCATAAACTTGAATTTGACTAAATTAAGTTTAATCAAAAAATAGAAGAGGTGAAGTCTATGAAATACTCGTTTAAATTTACGTTGTTTGGAAAAAAAGTACGAATGTATAATGAGAGAGAAATGGGGATAGTCGTTGAAAAAGAACCTCATGTTGTCTGCATATATGGAACTGACAACAAACACAAAAATATTTTGTGTGCAATACCATTATGCCCGCCTAAATTTTTAAAGGGATCAGAATATGTGGTTGAATTTTGCGAAGATGATTTAGCAAAGATTTCTGTTTCTGGTATACAGGTTATAATTGATTTCAAAAACCAAAAGTGTAAAAATAACATAAACGTCGAGTGCTATGGCTCTAATAGCTGGGGACGAGATGTTCAAGTTGAATGGAGCGAAAACTAATTAATAATTTTTTCTTCGATAAACAAAAAAACCGTCTATTTGGCCGATAATCGACCTATTGCCCGACTTTTGTTAAAAAACAACCGTCGGGCGCACGCTAAAAAAAATAAAGCCCTGCCCGCAGACGTGCCGCGGACAGGGCTTTTTTATTTCAGACTTTTAAAGGAGTGTTAAATTGGTCCTATGCTTATAAAAATCAAGTTAAAACACCCATTTTTCGGGCGAGCCGTCAACAAATCGCCAATACGTATTGCCGTCGGCGGGGTAGTTGGTTGCGGCTTCAAGGTAGAAGCACAGGCTGAAGCCATCCGGCAAAACGTATCCGTCCGGGATAGCCGCCTGCCAATCATTTGGCGTCCCCTTGTAAAAAATTGTCAGATCATTGGCCATGCCCTTTGTGATAATATCCACCTTGGAAGCAAGATGTACGGGAAGAACAAGCACCTTGATCCCCCTGCAAAGGGAAAAGCTTGAAATGCTTACACTTTCCACCCCGTCGGGAATAATGATCTCTGTCAAAGCACTACACTTGCTAAAGCCATTAAGGGACTTTAACGTTGATGGCAGGTTGATTTTTTCAAGAGAAGTGCAATTGTTAAAGGCGCTGAGATCAATTTCCCTTACACCCTCGGCAAGGGTCACGCTTTTAAGATTTTCGCAGCCCGCAAAGCCCGTAACGACCGTAACGGCGCCTATGTTGGCAGTTGTCAGCTGCACACAGTCCTTAAAGGCGTTTTTACCTATGGTAACCCCATCGGGGATAGTGACGCTTTTAAGCCCGCTCTCTTGAAAAGCCCCCTCGCCAATGGAAAGGATACCCGCAGGCAACGGAAAGCTTTCAATCCCCGAACAAAGTAAAAATGCATAATCGTCTATTGTCTTAAGCTTGGAGGGAACGTTAAATTCCTTAAGCACCGGACATACCTGAAAAGCCCGGTTGCCTATTGAGGTTACCCCGTCGGGAAGGCTTATCCTTTCAACCATCTCCAACCCCGCAAAGGCAAAGGTGCCAACCGAGGTACAGCCTTCGACCGTTACGCTTTTTATGGACGTGCAGCCGAAAAACAACTCTTTGGGTACCGTTTCGCAGTTGATTTTAACTGTGTTGATGTTGACGCAATTTTTAAAGACACTTTCGCCAAAATCAATTGACTGTTCCAGCACGAGATCGCCCCCGATGGCCGTATTTGAAAACGCATGGTTGTCAATTTTAGTAACGGTTGACGGTATAACGACGCGGGCCAATGACTCACAGGACAAAAAAGCACCGCCGCCGATAACCTCACATCCAAAAGGTATCTCTACCCCCGTCAGGCCGGTACCTGAAAAAGCCCTTGCGCCGATTTCCTTGACGCCCGAAGGGATTGCTATCTCGTTAAGCCTTATACAGTTTGAAAACATAGCCGCAGGGATTTCCGTACAGTCATCGGGCAAGGTCACCGACGTAAGATATTTACATGAGCTAAAAGCACTGTCACCGACCTTTATCCACTTATCCATTGAAAAGGCCTTTATCCCGGTGGCAAGAAACGCCCTGGGTACTATCTCCTCAACGCCGTCGGGCAAGCCGTCAACGACGTTGCTTTCCGTGTCCTGATAGGCAACGACAATCTTGCCGTTTAAAATAACAAGCCCCTTTGGCTGGCTTGAAAGCCAAGCCGTATCCCTAACCACGTCAGCCGACGCAAAATATTCAATGTCGGTGGGGAATTTGATTTTTGCCAGGCTTTGACACCCGGCAAACAAGCCTTCCTCTATCCTTTTAACGCCGTCCGGGATGGAAATTTCAGGAAGGCGTAAATTCCACGCAAAAGCCGATTCTCCAATTAATTTAAGCCCCTTTGGCAGGTTGATTTTTTCAAGGACGAGGCAATATCCAAAAGCCTCTTTGCCAATTTCCGTAATGGTCCCGGGGAGCCTTATCCCCGTCGTCCACGTGTTGCAGCCATCCCCTGTGCTTGGGTTTGGGATCGCCTGATGTAATATGTACTCTGCAAAGGCGTAGTCTGCAACCCTTTTGACGGGCAGGGATTTGTAATAATCCGGTATAATAACGTTGCCCAAAAGATTGGCGTTGCCCATGGAAACTTCATACCCGCTTTTATCCTCAAGCAGGGTGTATTTTAAGTTTTTGGTAGCCTGATTTTCATATATTATACTCCCCTCCTCAAAGGGGTCTTCAGAAAGCTCAACCGTGTGCGAAATGCTGCTTGGGGCCGACTGGTGCCTGCCGCCCGACGTGTCAAGGGCAATTACCTCTATACGGTAGTCGCCCTCCTCAAGACCGCCTAAATCCAAAAGACAGCTTTCGGTTTCAAAACAGTCGTTATCAATATAAACCGCGTATAAGTCCGCATTTTTCACCGGAGACCAGATAAGCATACTGCCTTCAACGCGAAGATCCTGCGGGGCCTCCAATTGTCCCTTGTCGCACCCAAAAAGGAGGCAAGCACACCCTAAGATAAGTAACGTAATTATCCAAATGCTCTTTTTCATAAAAATCCTCCATGTTTTTATTTTGGTACCGGTTTTTTACCGTACTTTTAAGGCGAACAAGTGTT
>JAFWAM010000001.1 GCA_017507595.1 Clostridia bacterium | reverse complement strand
GCCTTTTAAAACAAAAAGTGGGCCTATAAGCCCGTTATCGACTAAATTTTGATTGCGGCGGACTTTATAAATAACGGTGTAAACCCTAAATGTGGGGATAAGGAAGCTGTTTTTTAAGTAATATTTGCTTTTTTAATAAAAATATGTGCGCATTTTTCGGGCGAAATTGAAATTTATTTAAAAATATTACTTGAATATTTTAAATAAAGCGTTTACAATCTCAAATCTTTATGCTATAATCATAAGGTATTTTTCATTAATATTGACTTTACTTTCGTCAGATTAAGGAGCACTTTATGGACAAGGAATTTATCGTAAATATCGACGGATACGAAGCACATTTGCCTGTTTTGAAAATTTCGCCCACCCTTGGTATAGCCTTTTTTAACCTTCACGGCAACCAGAAGCTTACCGAGCATTGCGGCAAGGCACTTTCCAAGCACCTTGGGGATTGCGACGTTTTGCTTACGGCAGAATCAAAGGGTTTACAGCTTACCCACGTTATCGCCAGGGAGCTTGACCACGAATATTACGCCGTTGCCAGAAAAAGCAAGAAGCTTTACATGCAGGACGGCATTGAAGTATTGATAGACTCCTCCATCACCACGGGCAAGGAGCAGCGTCTTTATCTTTCAAAGCACGACGTTGACCTTTTAAAGGGTAAGAAGGTTGGTATTATCGACGACGTTGTTTCAACGGGGGCTTCACTTTCGGGTCTTGAAAAGCTTGTTGAGCTTGCCGGTGGCATCATACATAAAAAAGCATTTGTTTTGGCTGAGGCTGACGCCGCTGACAGAACTGACGTTTTGTACCTGGCAAAGATCCCGGTATTCCCATTATAAATCCTTAAGGCCGCTTGATGAAGCGGCCTTTTTTTGTGATAAAAGTGACCCTATAAGCCCATTATCGCCTGTTTTTTAAAAAAATATACCAAGGACATAAAAGCTTTTGCAAGCAAAAAAATCCCCTTTGCACCAGGTGCAAAAGGGATTTATATTTTTAGTTAAAGGTTATCTTTGAACGCGGCCTGAGCCATCGCCCTCAGCAAGTTTTAAAACCTCGTCAACGGTGACCATGTTAAAGTCGCCCTCGATGGAATGCTTAAGACAGCTTGCGGCAACGGCAAACTCAATGGCCTTTGCCGGGGTGTAGCCCTGTAAAATGCTGTAGATAAGGCCTGCCCCGAAGGAGTCGCCACCCCCTACCCTGTCAACGATATGGACGGGATACTTTTTAGAGAAGAAGCTTTCGTTGCCGTCGTAAAGCATAGCCGCCCAGTTGTTGTCGGTTGCGGATAAGCTTTCTCTCAGGGTGATTGCAACGTACTTAAATCCAAATCTGTCCTTAAGCTTTTTGGCAACCTGCTTGTAGCCTTCGTAGTCAAGCTTGCCGCTGGTGATGTCCGTATTGTCGGCAGTGATACCGAATACGTCCTTGGCGTCCTCCTCGTTGGAGATGCATACGTCAAGATATTTGCAAAGCCTGTCCATGGTTTTGCCGGCCTGCTCCGTCGTCCAGAGCTTTTTGCGGTAGTTAAGGTCGCACGAGCAGGTTATACCCCTCTTTTTCGCCTCAATCAAAGCCTCCTCACAAAGGTCGGCAACGTCAGCGGAAAGTGCGGGTGTGATGCCGGTAAAGTGGAGCCAGTCTGCGCCGTCAAAAATTGTATTCCAATCAAAGTCGCCCTTCTTTGCCAAGGCGATGGAAGACCCTGCCCTGTCGTAAACGACCTTACTGGGGCGCTGAGATGCGCCTTTTTCGCAATAATAAATACCAACCCTTGGGCCTCCCCTTACGATCTTGTCGGTGCCGACGCCGTACTTGCGCAGGGAGTTGACAGCCATCTGACCGAT
>JAFWAM010000040.1 GCA_017507595.1 Clostridia bacterium | reverse complement strand
TTTTATTAAAATGAAAAATAAAACGCGTAAAAGCAAAAAAATCCTTATGGTCGCTGCAATCGCCCTTATGGTGGCCCTCGTCGCCGCAATGGGCACAATGACCTATTCAAAGTATATCACGTCCGGTAAGACCGAGCAAACGGCAACCGCCGCAAAGTGGGGCTTTGTTGTAAACGTTTCTGCAGACGATTTACTTGGCACCGACTACAAATATGACGATGTAAAGGGAGTCGCAACAGTTGTTGCTTCTGATGCTGGCGTTGCAGTAAACGCGTCAGGCACTGGCGACATTGTCGCCCCCGGCACAACAGGCAGTATGACCTTCTCTGCTGTAGGCGTTGCTGAAGTTTTAGCAAAGCTTACATTTACTGTAAATGTTTCAGACGAAATTTGGATTGACCTTGACCATAATGGCATAAAGGACTATGAAAACGACTACTTCCCCATTGTCTGGACTTTACAAAAGCAAGGCGGCGCTACTACTACAAACAAAGACCTCGCTACACTTTTAGCCGGCATTACAACAACAACAATCAATCCTGGCACAGATGCATCAACGGCAGTTGGTACTTACACCCTCTCATGGGCATGGCCATTAGAAAACAGTAATGGTGCCGGCCTTGCCACCAACAACATTTATGATACCGTAATCGGCATTAAAGCAGTAACCCCAACCAAAGCCTATAATACTGTAGGTACAACTATTGGTGTTGGCGATCTTTTTGTTGATGCTTTACAGATAAAATCAAAAATATCTGAAGAACAATGGGAAGCTACTTACACCTCTTTTGAGTTCACTTTAAGCATCAATATCGAACAGATTCAGGAATAAGCAAGCCCCTTGATGTAAATCAGGACTAAAAAGAGAATAAGGTAATCAAAAAAAGTCTTCTCTCCCCACAAACCGGGAGAGAAGACACCTTTATCCCTCTATGGATAACAAAAGCTTTTATCCACTTTTTTGGAGATTTTTATGAAGCCACAAGCAAAAAAAGTGCTAAACGTAATAAAAAAAGTACTTTGGGGCGTGCTTTGTGCCATTTTTGGCCTTACCGCCTTTGTCCTTGTGTGGCTTTCTGTAGATAAGTTTATAGTAAAATCCCCCGTTCCGTCGGTATTTGGGTACTCTGCATTGATCATTGAAACGGGCAGTATGAACGGAACAAGCGCCCTTGTTGAGGGCGGCAAGCCGAAACGCGTTGATATCGGCGATATGGTTATCATAAAAGACACGGGCGACTATAAAATCGGTGACGTAATCGCATTTTTACCCGAAGGCGACAAAATACCCACCACCCACCGCATTATCGGATTAACTGAAAACGGCTTTATCACCAAAGGTGACGCCAACAACACCCACGACACCACCCCCATTGAAGCAAAATACGTCCTTGGCGAGGTTGTCGTTCACTTACAAAGGGTTGGCGTTTTTGCCGAATGGGTAAAAAAGGAAGGCTGGCTTTACGTCGTTAGTATGCTGGCAATAATTGCAATCGGCGGATTTTTGCTTAAATCCTCTCACGGCGACGAGGAGGAAGAAAACGATTCCTCCACCGACAGTGATAAAAAGGAAGAACCTTCTGAAAATGAAGACTCCACCGCCCCCGAAAAAGAAGAAAACTGATCTTTTTATACCACACGTTAAATTTGTCTAAAACAGCCTGAATTTGGCTGATAATCGGCTTATACGGCCACATATATCTGAAAACACTCTGTTTGTTTACAAAAAAACGCATAAATGCACAAAATATTTTGAGCCACGCAGTTTACCGCGCGGCTTAACCTATAATATAAGTCAAAAAATTTAAAGGAGGTGTATCGTGAAAAAGACCAACAAAACCATTGGCGGCTTTATTAAAAGTCACCTTTTGTCGTGTACCTGCATTATGCTTGCGATCATTACGCTTTTAAGCGGCACGGCGGCTTTTTCAAAATACGTATCCTCCTCACCCGCCGGGGGCGGCTCTGGAACGGGCAGCTTTTCGGCAACGGCAACCATTGACGACGTAAGCGCCCTGTCCTTTACCAACACAGCCTTTTGGGGCGGCACGGTAGAGGACGACAAGATCGCAATGAACGCACTCCGCTCCATTAACTTTTCGGTCAACAATTTTGAGGTTATTGACGGTGTTGAAAAGGTTGCCGAGGTAAAAATGCGCTACAGCCTTACTTTTTCCGCCCCGGTCAACTTTGTAAAAAGGCTTGCGATACAGCCCTTTAACGAAAGTGACAAGCCAATGCTGCCACAGATCGTTTTAAACGACTTTATTAACGCCTCGGAACACAATCATCCCTTCCAGACGGCCATAAGCGAGGATTTTAACTCCGTCTATCACCACGACCTTACTTTTATAACGACAAAAACCGACACGACTTATACAGGGGTCTTTGACGGCACCATTCACGAGGAGCCTGTAAAGGTCACCATCAAGCTTGAAAGATACAACCAGTCCACCCACCAGCTTTTACAGTTCAGGGCCTGGGATACGTCAGGCATAACCGACGCACTTAACCCAACCGTCACCGAGGAAGGCGGCAAGCTTCTTCCTCCCCTGCAGATCAAATTCACAAGGGATATACCCTTTTACAGAATAACCATCGCCATGAGCAATATGGTTATGCCTGCCGGTGAAAAGACCACCAAAAAGCACAGCATTCGCCTTGCCCCCACCGACGCCCTTGATGACGACCATCTGGCGGGCTACCTCGTTGAAGAATACCCCAACGGCGAGTGGCACCCAGTAAAGACAATTTACGGCGCGTCCACCCAAGGCGAATCCGTCCAATACACCATGCAGACCGTGCGCCAGCAGGCCACGGACAGATATTACATCGACCCGCTGGGCTTTACCAATCCAAACAACGAAAGCTATTACAAGCGTAACCACTTTAACGAGCAGGTTGTGGTCAATCACGACACAAACCTTATGGGCAGCGTCCACTATTACGAAGAGGGCGAAACAGGCTTTTTTGACAATACTGAATCATCCACCTCTATTAAGGCGGGCAGCTTCAGCCACGAGGAGAGAGAGTATATCGACGGCCAAGATATTTATTTAAAGCGCACGGGCACCGCAGGCAACTATCAATGGCAGCTTGTGGGCGTAAACGCCCCCCCGGCCGTTAGCAACGAAACAAACACCTATTATAAGCTCCACGTAACGTACGGCGAGATCGTCACCAAAACCGAGGTCAAGCTGACGGAGGGCATTTTAAAGTCAGAATCCATCTCCACCGAGAAATACACAGTAAGGTCCGTTACAACAAATGGCGACCACAGCCACGACAACGTTGTTTTTGACGTTATAAGTAGGGATATTTTAAGATATACCGTCCTTGACAACGCCGTCGGCACCCGCACCGTCACCAAGAGCATCGATATCGAGGAAGAAGGTCTTACCTTAAGCGTCGGTACCAGCAACGGGTTAGGGTGGTCCTGGTCACCCACAAGCCAGACCATTTACGAGCCCAACTTAAACGTCAAGCCCTTGGTGGCTGAAAGCTTAACCTACGACGGGGCAGACGGGGTCGTCGCTTACGAAAAGGAAGTCACCGACTATATCGTCAAAACCCTTATCCGCGACGTGGAAAGGGTCACCGTTGACGTTGAACAGGTAAAAACCACCTCAATTGACGGCGAAGGAAATCCCAAGGACACGTTTTATACAAAGGATAGTCCCCTTAACCTTTTTAATGGGAGCAACATTCAGCAAATGTTCATATCCCAATGCTATTCTAAAAACTATCCCTTCTACGTAAACGTAATTTTCGAGCAGGTACTGTAAATTAAATTCCGCCGCCCGCAAAACACGGCGCAAAAGTTGCCCATGCGGCACAAAAATAAACAAAAGGAGGTTTTATTATGCAAAAAGAAAGCAAGGTCCAAAAAGCCCTTGTGCTTATTTTACTGCTTGTATTTATCAGCTCCTTTTTCGTTTCAATAACCGTTTCCCGCTACGTGGCGGAGCAAAACGCACCCTTTGGTGACGATACCCACCTTGACTACACGGTAAACTCAGTTTTCGTCGTAAAAAACCAGGAGGAGCTTTTCGCCGCCATCAACCAAGGCTACACCTACGTACAACTTGACCAGGAAATCGAAAATCCCCTTATCGTTACCCAAAAGGCCGAAACGTTGAACTCCGACCTTATTTTGGACCTTAACGGCATCGAAATACAGCGTAACGGCTACGAGCCCATCCTTCACATAAAGCCGGGCGTTCGTCTTACCATCGTTGATACCTCTGCAGAGCAGACAGGCGGCCTTTATAACCCCGTTGGCTCGGTTTTCAACGTTGCGGGCGGAACTTTAACCGTCGTAACCGGCACCTTTGAAAGCGGACCCAGGTATTCGGAATATAGTTCCTACAACTCGGAAATTTTAGACGACACGGTCGGCTCCACCACCTTAAGGACTCTGGTTGAAATCGATCCAAAGCAGGTAAACCTTACCGTCAAAAAAGACGGGGTTTTCCAAACCGAGGTCGTAACCACCGCCCCCATCATCAAATCCTATCCCGAAAAAACGGGTAACGTTGAATACAATCACGGCAACCTTTATTTTGATACTCAAGTGACCAGGGGTGCCTTTACCATAAAACCCGACACGTACTGCTACTACCGCACCAGCGAGGACGTCGGCGTTGACACCAGCGCAGACTCAATGGCGGATTGGTTCTATACCTATTACGTAACGCAGGACGGCTTCAACTACGTTGGCACCACCCCAAATAGCACAAACGACGTAAAGATAACCATTTTCGGTTATGAAAACACCATAAAACAAGCTTCGACAAAGGATAACCCAATTGACTATTATGCGGCGATCCAGATGACAAGCGGCACCCTGGACGTGCAAAACGGCGCCTTCTTCTCCTACTTCGGGGTTGACAGAACGGCTTGCGTAAACGCCCAAGGCGGGCAGATTACCGTTAAAAAAGGTAAATTCTCCTCCCGCGTGCCCAACGCAACCGAATACGTCCCCGACGGCGTTGCCGTAAAGGAGGTTGACGGCCTTGCCTTTGACGAATCCTACTTTGATAATTACAACTGGTCCGACCAGTTGCCAACCGATCCCTATCAGGGCAACCTTGCAAGACTTGGGGAAAGCGTTTGCATCTTAAACGGCGGAAGCGCAACAGTTTCCATCGGCACGGGTGAGCTTTATTCCTCCAACAACAGCATTATCAGCATGAACGGCGGTAATCTTTCCATCTCGGGCGGGAACTTTGTCAAGCGTATCACGGGCGGCATCCAAACCACTGACGCGCAGGAAATGTCCGCCATTTACATGAAAGAAGGCTCCCTTGACATTTCAAGCGCCAACTGTACCGTTCTTGGCGGCAGCCCGTCGCTGACCACCAACACCTACGCAATACACTCTCTTGTTGCGGGCACGGATAAGTTTAACGTTAAAAACACGTCGTTCGTCCTGACGGGCGGCGACAGACAGTACGGCATTTACGCCAAAAACGGCCGCGTTAACGTAACGACGGATAACGCCTCCTCTATCACCATTGAGGGCGATAGCTCCTGCGGGATATACGTTGAGGCAGGCGGCTCGGTTCACTCTGAAAGCTATTCTTATTACTTAACCGGTGAAAAGGCCATCGGTATTTTGGCCGACAGCGGCGCAACGGGCATTAACGTAACAAACGGTGAAATGTCCATTGACGGCACCAACACTTACGGCATAAAATCCTCTATCACCGGTACGGATAAATTTATCGTCACGGACCTGCCAATCACCATGACCGGCGGTACCGCCCAGACGGGTATTTACTCCGCAAACGGTAAGGTTACGGTCAGCACAAGCTCAAGCAGAACTATTTCAACCTCAGGCGCCAACGGCAAGGGTATTTACGTTACTGCAGGCGGCTCGGTTGATTCAACCAACTATTCATACACCTTATCGGGTGACGGTTCAATCGGTATTTTAGCCGACAGCGGCGCAACGGGCATTAACGTTGTGAACGGTGCAATGTCGGTCGGCGGCTCGTTAACCTACGGTATTAAATCTTCTATCACGGGTACAACTAACTTCACCGTAACCGATTTGCCAATCAGTATGCACGGCGGTACTAACCAGACAGGTATTTATTCTGCAAACGGTAAGGTAACCGTAAGCGCAG
>JAFWAM010000004.1 GCA_017507595.1 Clostridia bacterium | reverse complement strand
AGCTGGGGTTTTTATACGGATTTTCCATGCTGCCGGTGGCCCTTGACCACCTTTTGACCGACGAGCTTTGGGTAACCGCTTACTGGAAGGTTGCCGCCGGCAAGCTTGATCAGTTTTTTATCAGGCCCGTTTCCGTTCTGTTTCAGATACTGGCCGAAAACTTCCAGCCCGAAGCCTTTGGCGAGCTTATCGTCGGGGTGGTAATGATAATTTTCTGCTCTATCGGCGGGGGTATAAGCTGGGGGGTATCCACGGTTTTACTTGCCATTGTGGCGACGGTCTTTGGCGCGGCCATAATTGCGGCGGTAAAAATCATTTTTACCTCCTTTGCATTAAAATTTAAGCGCTCCGGCCCACTTTTGCAGATAGTTTACAACTTTATCCGCTACACCAACTACCCCGTGGCCATTTATCCCGCGGCAATAAGGGCACTTCTTACCTTTGTGCTTCCCTTTGCAGTCATAATCTCTTATCCGGTGGAAAGTATAATTTTCGGCGGGATAAATCCTTATCTTCTTATGGGGATAATAATCGCCGCTGCAGTAATTTTATTTACCTTGGCCGTTGTGATCTGGAACGCTTTTGAAAAGCATTACCAGTCGTCCGGCAGCTGATTGGTTTTTACGGATTTTTATTAAAAGTCCGTCTATAGGTCAATTATCGCCCTTTTAAGAGGTAAATTCTCACAGGGCGCCCATTTTGTCAAAGCTATTTTAAAAAATATATAAGGTGGAATTTTTTATGAACTACAAGCCATTAAGCATCAATGCGGAGGAGATCTCCTTCAAGGTCAACCAGGTTTCAATAAAGCCTGAAACAAAGATCAACCTGAGACCTATTTTCAAGCGTCAGGTAAGGACTGCGGACAACGACCCAAGCATGAAGCTTTTAATACTTTCCATGTCAGTTCTCACAAGCGAGGCAGAGCCAAAGCCCTTTGATCTTACAATAACCTACGTTGCAAGCTATAAGCTGTTTAATTTTGATGGCGAAAGCGACAATGAGGAGTTTTTATTGCGCGCCACCAACGACCTTTACACCTATCTTAGGACCACGGCCCTTACCGTGACGGCGGCGGCAAACATTATGCCCTTTATGCTCCCCATAGAGGCGCCTTACTTCCCGCCCGCAAACGAATAACAAATCAACAAAAAAACCGCCTATAAGTCGATTAACGGCTTTTAGGCGGCTTTATTTTTACATTAAAGCTTATTATTGATTTGTTTTAAGCAAGCCAAAAAGCTTAACAAGCTCCATTACGACAAAGGGTACTAAAATAAGTCCCAATCCAATCAGATATAACCAGTAGGGGAGCATAACAAGGCCGAATACGACGTTGAGTGGCGTAAACATTACGATGGCCATCAGGGCCGTTGAGGTAAGTGCCGCAAGGTTAAGGGTCTTGTTGCTAAATGGTCCGATTTTGAAAAGTGAGTGATCTGTTCTCATATTAAAGGCCTGAACGACCTGTGAAAGTGCAAGGACCATAAAAGCAAGGGTCTGTCCGCCTTCCGGGCCGGCGTAGTGGCGGCCTATTGCGTAGGCCCCGATGGAAAGTGCACCAAACATAACGCCAAGGAGGATAATTCTCAAGGCGTAGCCGTGGGCGAAAATACCTTCGTCCTTGGGCTTGGGCAGCTTATCCATAACGTCCTTTTCAACGGGCTCCATACCAAGAGCGATGGCAGGCAAGCTGTCGGTTACCAGGTTGATCCATAAAAGCTGCATGGATAAAAGGGGTGATTGATGCCAGATTATCATTGAAATAAGAACGGTAATGATCTCGCCGATGTTTGTTCCAAGCAAAAATCCTACTACCTTTTTAATGTTGGCGTAAATGCCTCTGCCTTCCTTTACGGCAACTACTATGGTGGCAAAGTTGTCGTCGGTAAGGGTCATATCTGCCGCGCCCTTGGCAACGTCCGTGCCCGTTATACCCATTGCACAGCCAATATCTGCGGCCTTTAAGGCAGGTGCGTCGTTTACGCCGTCGCCCGTCATGGATACTATCTGATTTTTCCTCTGCCAGGCCTTTACGATGCGAATTTTATTTTCGGGTGAAACCCTTGCGTAAACCGAGATGGATTCAACCTTTTGGTCAAGCTCCTCGTCGGTCATAAGATCAAGCTCAGCCCCCGTTATTGCAAGATCGCCCGGTACAAGTATGCCAAGTTCTTTTGCTATGGCAGAGGCCGTTACTACGTGGTCGCCCGTTATCATAACGGGCTTGATGCCTGCCTTGCGGCAGATTGCAACGGCTTCCTTTGCTTCGGGACGGGGTGGGTCTATCATGCCCACAAGCCCCATAAACGTAAGCTGACTTTCAAGGTTATCGGTCGATGGGTTTTCAGGCATTTCATCAATGATTTTATAACCGACGGCAAGTACGCGCAAAGCGTTTTTGCTCATGTCGTCGTTGACCTCTTTCGCCCTTTCCATATCGCCGGAAATGCATCTTGATGCCATTACGTCAAAGGCGCCCTTTACGATAACGACCATTTTGCCGTCGATCATATTTACCGTGCTCATAAGCTTCCTGTCGGAGTCAAAGGGCAGGGAGAATATCCTTTGATATTGACCGTTAAGCTCTTCCTTTGTCATGCCGTTTTTGTAGGCGGCGTAAATTATTGCAGTTTCGGTGGGGTCGCCAAGGTGCTTGACCTCTTCGCCGTTGACGGAAATCGCCCCGTCAGAGCAAAGCGTGCCGTAAGATAAAAGCTTTCTTACCTCAGGACTGTTATTGTCGCCGATATCTTCCGTCTGACCGTTTTGGTCAAGGTAAGCTTTGACAAGGGTCATTCTGTTTTGGGTAAGGGTACCCGTCTTGTCGGAGCATATTACCGAAGCCCCGCCCAAGGTTTCAACTGCAGGCAGCTTTCTTATGATGGCGTTCTTTTTGACCATGCGCTGGACGCCTATTGAAAGGACTATGGTAACGATTGCCGGCAGACCCTCGGGTATTGCGGAAACTGCCAAGGATACGGACGTCATAAAGATATCAAGGATCTCAAGCTCGTTTACGATGCCTATAACAAATACTATGGCGCAGGCCGCAAGGGCGATTATACCAAGGTATTTGCCCATATCGGCAAGCTTTTTCTGTAAGGGGGTCTGGGTTTCCTCTTCGCCGTCCAAAAGGTTGGCGATCTTGCCCATTTCCGTGTTCATGCCCGTGGCCGTTACAACCGCAAGGGCCGTGCCATAGGTTACCGTACATCCGGAAAAAACCATATTCGTGCGGTCCCCGAGGGGGGCGTCCTCCTTGACCTCAGCCGTGCTGTCCTTTTCGGAAGGAACCGATTCGCCCGTCAGGGCAGATTCCTCACTCTTTAAGCTGGCGCTTTCCAAAAGCCTTGCGTCAGCGGGGATAAAGTCGCCGGCCTCTAAAAAGATAACGTCGCCGGGCACCAGGTCCTTTGCGTTGATAACCGTCTGCACGCCGTCGCGCAAAACTCTTGCGTGGGGGGCGGAAAGCCCCTGCAGGGCTTCAAGGGCCTTTTCAGCCTTGCTTTCCTGTACCACGCCCATAACGGCGTTGATGATAACGATAATAAGTATAAGCGCCGGTTCAAAAAATTCCGAATATTCCTTATGCCCGGGCTCAGCCTTGACCACGTTGATGATTGTTATTACGGTTGAAACTATTGCCGCCGCAATAAGTATAAGGATCATTACGTCCTTAAACTGCTCAAAAAATCTTTGGAGGTTGGTTTTCTTTTTCTTTTCGCGCAGCTTGTTTTCGCCGTACTTTTCCAATCGTTTGGCGGCTTCCTCGCCGGAAAGCCCCGTTACCTTATCGGTTTCAAGGTCGGCAAGGACCTTGTCCTTGGACAGGTTGTGAAATGCCATTTACTTTCTCCTTAAAATAATAATTGATTTTAAACAGATAAAAAAACGAGACCATCTGCAAGCGACAGATAAGTCTCGTCATTTAAGGCTAAGCCAGGAACATTTCCATGATGTTGACTTAACCGCACGTTTGTGCCGACTACTCCCTTAAGAAGTTTTTTTTAACTGCTTAATGGTATTATATCAAAATTTCATCGATTTTAAAACTAAAAAGTGGCAATAAAAGTAAAATTATGTGTAAGATAGGTAAAATTTAGATAAAATCCGTCCCGAATCTTAATTTTTGTTCTTTTTATTGGTAAAATGATTGAGGGCGTAGGTGACCGCAATAATAAGCCCTATTACGATAAATATGCCAAGCATGATCTTAAGATAAATAAACAGTTCAAAGGAAAATCTAACGCAATAAAGTGGGCTTGTCAATTTAAAAAACAGTTTTTTCTTTGGAAAAAGTAGTTGTAACTACAACTTTTTTACAGTTGCCTTAAGTTGCTTGCCAAGTTTTTTTCAATATGATATAATAATATTCAATTAAGCGACTATACTATCTGAGGGCATAACGCAAGATGAAGATTAATAAGTTAAAGCTTAAAAAACTTAACAACACCCGTGATCTGGGCGGCTTGAAGACGGAAGACGGCTTTGAGATCAATTACGGCCTGCTTTTTCGCAGTGGCAAGCTTTATAAATTGCCTCAGATAACAAAGGACGCGTTGATAGGCCACGGCGTTACCAAGATAATTGACCTTCGCAACGACAGTGAGTGTGCCGATTATCCCTGCGACATTCCTGACGGATGTGAGTATATACGGCTTCCTTTAATATGTACGGCCACGGTTGGTATTACTTATACCAAAAGCATGCGTCGCATCATGAAGGAAGAAAGTCAGATTATAAAAAAGCAGTACGGCAACGTAGATAACTATATGATCGCGTTTTATAAAAACCTTCTGTTTTTGCCCGAATCCCAGGAAAAGCTTTCTCAGTTTTTAAGGCTCATTATCCAAAGCGAGGGCGGTGTTTTATTTAACTGTAGCGCAGGTAAGGACAGGACGGGCATTTGCGCCATGCTTTTAGAGTCCCTTTTGGGCGTTAAAGAGGAAATTATCATAAAGGACTATACGTTATCTTATACCTTCCAAAGGAGAAAGCGCCGTTTTCAGAAGATTGGCCTCAGGATAGTGCCCGTGTCAAGGATGTTCAGATCCATCCTTATTGCCATGATGCACGCAAAGCCCCTGTATCTTAAATCGGCCATGGAAGAAGTCGAAAAGCTTTACGGCACCGTAAGAAATTATTGCATGAAGGTGCTTGATATCACCGAGGAAGATATCGCCCTTTTAAAACAAAAATATCTTGTTAAGGCTTAAAATATCCCGCCCGACCGCGCGTCGGGCTTTTTTGTTTGTAAAATTGTCAAAATTTGTTAATAACCGACCTATATAAGGACTTATTGATTGCTATCTCCTTAATATTGTTATATTTTGACGACTTCATAAATGTCTGTATAAAAAGGGATAAACAGATAAAAAGTGTGCCTATAAGCCGATTATCGCCCGTTTTTGTAAAAAAATGAAAAAAACGGAGGACTTTTTAAAAAACAGTATTGACGAGGGGGCTTATTTGGTGTATAATTTTAATATTAAAGGAGGCGCTTTATGAAAAAGCTTTTGGCAGTTGCTTTTACCGTTATTGTACTTTTGGCTACCGTTATCCTGTCGGGATGCGGCGGCGACAAGGTCACCCTTAAAGCCGTTATCCCCGACTACGAGGGTAAATATTTTTCCGCAATGGAGGATATTACCGTGGACATGAAGGATTATCTTTCCTTTGGCGAGGGCGTCACCTTTGAGGCCTCCTCCACCGACGACTTTTTGTCGGTCGCCGTAGATGGAGACAAAATTACGGTCGATCCCGTTGGCTTTGGCTGTGGCGACGTCACCATCGTTGCAAAAAACAAAAACAAAGATCTTTACCGTCTTACCTTTACCGTAGATCTTAAGGAATGCTCCGTCATTACCTGTGCCGGCGACAGCCTTACTTACGGCTCCGGCACGCCTGAGATTGCCTATACGGTATTTCTGCAGCAGTACCTCGGCGACAGCGTCACGGTGGTAAACTGCGGTCTTAACGGCGCAAACATTACCGGCTACGGCGGGCACGGCGCCAACTTCAAATATTCAAAGCTTACCTCCGGGGTAAACAATCAGTACACCCGCGGCGTTAACGCAAATCCCGACGTTATTCTTATTATGCTTGGCACCAACGACGCCACCGGCTGGCAAAACGCCAAGCACACCTTTGAAACCGAGTACCAGGTCCTCCTGTCAAAATACATGCAGGATTGCCCCGATGCCGAAATAATATTGCTTATTTCGCCGCCGACCTTTGAATCCAACTCCTTCAACATCCCCAACAAGGTCATCAAGGAAAGCGTCAACCCAATACAGCGCGCCCTTGCCGAAAAGTTCGGTTTTGCAACCATCGATATGAGAAACGCTTTTGAGCAGCATCCCGGCGGGTACGATTCCTTCTTCGTGTCCGACGGCGTTCATTTCAGCGAGACAGGTGCAAAGTTCGTCGCAAGAAAGGTCGCCGACGCCCTTATGGGTAAGGTTGCTTAAGCAAAGATTAAAAAAGTATTTTCACTTAAAGAAAAGGCTGTGTCGCAATTATTTTTGACACAGCCTTTAAAATGTTGTATTATATAAAATATCAGAATTAATTATCTAGTGTGTGCAAATGAAAAAACTTATCTTCACATTCATAACTATGGCCCTTGGCCTCGTCCTGATGACCGTTGCTTTTTTTGCCTTAAGAAGTCAAAATCTTACCACGGTCAGATTTGACACGGTCCTTGACGGGGTAAATATAGAGCGTGGCGAAAATTCTCTCGTCAAATATACCGAGGGGCATTCCGTCAACGACTACGGTTACGAGCTTTTAGTGGAAGCGCGTACCGGCTTCGTGGTGGGCGGCGGTGAAACTGTGGATATTGTCGACGGATGTTACGTGTTAAGTGGCCACGGTGACAAGGCAGACCTTCTTAAAGAGGTAAGGATTGGTGATATTGTAAAAACAGACGGCAACAAGATTAGCTTTAAGTACAACCTGCGTTCCTCAAATCTTAAGGCGGCAAGCCTTTACGAGGAAGAGGTAAGCACCCGTGCAAGGGCGCGTCTTGAAGGCTTTTACGATCTTGATAGGTCGGCATTAAAGGCGGCTGACCGCAATATAAAGAAGGCGAGATGGCAGTTTAAAAAGTGCTTTTTCGGTCTTGAGGCCGACGAAAAATCATCCCTTAAGGCCTATAGCGAACTGATGTACGCCATTGACCAGAAGTTTTATCTTACTTCAGAGTATTTCGCCGTTGACGGCAGGGCGATCTGGCACCGTCCCAACTCCACACGTTTTGACGAAAAGACCGTCGAGGGCGTAAAGGCATTTTGCTCCGCCCTGAAAACGGTCGGCATAAACACCCTTTACGTTGAAACCTTCTGGGACGGAATGACGACCTACTACAGCCCCTTATTGTCCTGCCAGCACCCACAAATGAAGGATTGCTTTTACGGTGAAGACAAAAAGGATTACGTTGCGACCCTCATTGAGGAATGCCATCGCCTTGGCATTGAGGTCCACGCTTGGGTAGAGCTTTTATCTGTTGCCGACCTTGACGGAAAGGTTCCTTCATATATTGACGAAAGCCTTATTGCGGCCGATTCAAGTGGATCCAAAAGTAAGGGCTTTTTAGACCCGTCAAACCCGGAAGTGATCGATTTTTTAGGGGACGTAGTCCAAGAAATGGTGACACTTTACCCCTTTGACGGCGTAAGCTACGATTATATTCGCTACCCGGGTATAGATTTTGGCGGCGATTATTTTGAATACGGCTTTACCGATAATTCCGTAAAAAGGTTCGCGGCCGAAAATAATTATACAGGCACAAATCTTGACGCCGACATGGCGGCCGACAAGACCCTTCGCGATAAATGGCACGCCTTTCAGCAGGGGTGCATAACGGACGTTGTATCAACCTTGACGTCCGTCATACGCGCCCACGATAAAGACCTTTTGGTGTCCGCAAGCCCTTACGGTTATCTGTGGGGTGCCAAGGTCGTTTATATGCAGGACGTGGAATCCTGGATACAAAAGGGATACCTTGACGTGGTGCTTCCCATGATCTACACCGAGGATGAGGAAAATTTAGTTACCCACGCCCAAATGTTTGAGGAATATTCCCAAAAGGTCTTCCAATATACCTACCACACATTCCCGAATCCGGATAGATCCGTACGGGAATGGATTCAGATTCGTACAAGAGAGGGCCTCCCCCAGGAAAAGGT
>JAFWAM010000003.1 GCA_017507595.1 Clostridia bacterium | reverse complement strand
GATCTCCGTGTTAAGATCAACTATGGCGCAGGTGTAGCCCTGTGCAAAAAGATCCAGAAGGGCACAGCGAAGACGCATAACGATATAATCGTTGCTGAAGATAACCCCGTCACCCTTACAGTACGGGCAGGGCTTTACGAGGGACGAGGAGCTTTCCTTCCGCTTTTTTTTGCGGGTGATCTCCACAAGGCCAAGGCCTGTCATACCAACCACGTTGCACTTGGAGCGGTCGTCTTTTAATGCCGACCTTAAACGCTCTACCACGGCGTCACGGTGGGCTTCCTCCTCCATGTCGATAAAGTCAACGATAATAATGCCCCCGATGTTGCGAAGGCGCAGCTGACGGGCAATTTCGTCTGCCGCCATAAGGTTTGTTTCAAAAACTGTTTTTTCCAGACTGTCGTCGCCGATATATTTGCCCGTGTTGACGTCAACGACGGTCAAGGCCTCGGTGCGGTCAATGTTGATGTAGGCACCGCTTGACAAGTTGACCTTGTTGCGAAGCATCCTGTCAACCTCCCCCGTCAGCCCGTAATGGGTAAAGAGGTCGGTTGGCTCCTTAAACAGCTTTATCTTGTTTTTGACCGACTCGCCGCGCTTTGAAGCGGCCTCTAAAACGTCGCCGTAAATAAATGCGTTGCCGACGACTATCTCCTCAACGTCCGTCGTATATACGTCGCGGAGCATCCTTTTTGCCAGATTGCCTTCCTCGTAAATGAGCGACGGAGCCTTAACAGGCCCTGCCTTTTTATAAATATCCTCGCACAGGTTGACAAGGTAGTCCCTTTCCTCCAGAAAGGCCTCCTTTGAGGTCCTTGAGGCAGCCGTGCGGACGATAAGCCCACCCTTTTGGGGCTTGATCTCCTGGGCGATGGCGGAAAGTCTTTCAACGTCCTCCTCGTTTTCAATGCGCCTTGAAACCACCGTAAAGTCGTATTTGGGCATGTAAACTAAATTTCTCCCCGCGAAGGAAACGTGGGTCGTAAGCCTTACCCCCTTAGTCCCGGAGGAGTCCTTTACCACCTGCACTAAAATTTCGTCACCGGCCTTTAAATCAAGCTTGGTGGGGATGACGGCAGCGGCCTCAAGATTGGCCCGGTCGACCAAGCTGTCACCGATATAAAGATAGCCGTTTTTTTCCAGGCCGATATTGACAAAGGCCGCCTGCATCCCGGGCAGAACTGTCTCCACACGCCCTTTAAAGACGCTGCCAACGATTATCTTGCCGCTAAGCTTTTCGGTCTGGTACTCTAAAAGTCTTTTGCCGTCTGCAAGGGCGGCAACGATATTACCGGCATAACTGTCAATGAGTATCCTCTTCATTTTGAAAAACACTCCTTTAAGCTTTTGCCGTCGATCATGGCCTCGGTTTTTATTATATCCAACGGTCCGCCGCCGTATACCGACAAAAGCTTTTCGCCTAAAACGTCGGGGCGAAGGGTGTTATTCCCGAAGGAAAGTGTGGCTATAAGCCGATTATCTTCAAATTTTAAATCAATTATCTTGTCACGGATCTCCTTTTCCTCGCCACGCTTATCCTTTGCGGTAAGGGAGGAAAGTGCTAAAATATCCTGAACGTCAAAAGGGTTAACGCCGTAAATTTCATACTCAGCACTGTTCATAAGATGCTGGATGTTCGGGCGCTTGTCCACCTCGTAGGCCTCTAACCCAACAATTGTTTTTGGGGCAAAGGCGTTAAAGACGGGTAAAAACTCCGCCGCGGACATAGGGGTTTCCGCAACGAAAAATTCCGCACGGCTTTTAATGCCCACGCCAAGGGGCGCCGACATATAAATGAGCATATGCGGATTAAAGCCCTTTGAATATTCAACGGGTATCCTGCCCCTTAAAAAGGTTTTTTGTAAATGTCTTAAGGTATCAAGGTGGGAGATAAACTCGCCCCCGTCAACCTTGGCGTAGCGCACAACTAACATAATTCGCACCTGAAATTTTTCTGTATGCCACAGCCCTTGCAGCCGTCAAAGCAGTTGCCCGTGACCGTAGCCGAAAGGGCTTTTTCCCTTTCCTTTTTAAGATAGTCCTTTGTGACGAGTATATCAAGGAAGTCCCACGGAAGGATCTCGTCAACCGAATGCTCCCTTGTGTACTCCTCTGCAGTAAGGCCGTTTTCCCGCAAGGCGGCCTTCCATATCTCGGGATGGAAGAATTGATTCCAGCTTTCAAGGTACGCGCCCTTTTCAAAGGCCGAAAGTATGACCTTGGAAAGCCTTCTGTCCCCGCGGGCAAGGATGGCCTCCGTCTCGGAAAGGGCAAAATCGTTCCAGCTGAAGTTTACCCCCTTGACGAAAAGCTTTTCCTTTAAGATGGCAACCTTGTGATTAAACTCCTCCTCGCTGATCTGCCGCGTCCATTGGAAGGGCGTGAAGGGCTTGGGGATAAAGGTGGAAACGCTTACGTTTATCTTTAAGCTTCTTGCAAATTTTTTGTTTTTGGAATATATATCCCTTATCTTGTAAACTATGTCGGAAATGCCGTAAAGGTCCTCGTCCGTCTCGGTGGGAAGCCCCATCATAAAGTAAAGCTTTATCCCCGTGTAGCCCTGCTCGAAGGCAATGCGGGCGGAACGCTCTATCTCCTCCTCGGTGACGTCCTTGTTGATGACGTTTCTTAGCCGCTGGGTGCCGGCCTCCGGCGCAAAGGTAAGGCTGTTCTTTTTGGACTGGGCGACGAATTCCCCGTCAAAGCTGTCCACCCTTAACGACGGCAACGCCACCTTGGTTTCGGGAAGGGCCTCCTTTAAGGAGGTAAGAAGCTCCTTAAGTCTTGGATAGGCCCCCGTGGATAAGCTGTTTAAGCTCAGTTCGTCAAAGCCGGAGCTTTCAACCAGCCTCTTTGCCTGACACACAAGGGTGTCGACGCTTCTTTGGCGAATGGGACGGTATAAAAATCCTGCCTGGCAAAATCTGCAACCACGGCAGCAGCCGCGCATGACCTCAATGACCGCGCGGTCAAAAACGGCCTCGATATTGCCGACGGCCTGGGTGTCGACGAAAACCGCCTTATCAAGGTCTTTTTCAACGGCCTTTTTAACGTACGTCTTGCCCGAAAACCCTGCTATACGCCCGTTATCGTCGTATTTGACGTCCATAAGCTTCGGCACGTAAACCCCGTCAAGAAGGCTTGCCTTTTGCAAAAACTCCTCCTTGGTGGCGGTGGTTTTTCTCAAAACGGCGAGCTTTGGTGCGACCACCTCGCCGTCGCCCATGACGAAAATATCAATAAAGTCTGCCATTGGCTCCGGATTGCAAGCGCAGGGGCCACCGGCCTCTATTACGGGATAGTCCTCGCCCCTGTCCTTTGAAAGAAGGGGTATCTGGGCCAATGAAAGCATATATAAAACCGTGGTGTAGCTAAGCTCGTACTGAAGAGAAAAGCCCACCGTATCAAAATCCTTTAAGGGCCGCTTTGAGTTAAGCCCGTAAAGGGGGAAGTTATTTTCCTTTAAAAGGGCGCCAAAATCCACCCAGGGGGCAAAGCACCTGTCAACGAAGGCGTCCTCTACCTTAAGGATGGCGTTTTCCACCACGCGGATACCGAGGTTTGACATTGCCACCTCGTAAACGTCGGGAAAGCACATGCAGTAATTGTACTTTTTAAAGTCCTTGCCGCCCGTGCCGTATTCTCCGCCGATATATCTGGCGGGTTTTTCTACCTTTTTTAAAATTTCGTAAAGCTCCATAAATTATATTTTATCATAAGCTTAAGGATTTTGCAACCTTTACCGCAAAGTTTATAAATAAAGATAAGTAAATATATAGGTAGTCGCAAAAAACAAGCCGACGGCGGAAGCCAGACTTTACGGAAAAATATAGACTTGCGCCGCCCCTTGACAGGGAGCTTTTTTAGTAGTATAATGGAAAAAAAGCAGTTTTTATAGGAAGCTTTTATGGTAAAGATCGGTAACGACTGGGATGAGATACTCGCCCCACTTTTTGAAAGCGACAATTACAAAAAAATACGGGCCTTTTTAAAGGAGGAGTATTTTACAAAGACCGTCTATCCACCAATGGAGGATATTTTTAACGCCTTTAAGCTTACCTCCTTTGCGGGCACCAGGGTGGTCATCCTGGGTCAGGACCCCTATCATAACTACGGTGAGGCCCACGGCCTTTGCTTTTCCGTAAAGCAAGGGGTAAAAATGCCACCTTCTTTGGCAAATATTTATAAGGAGCTTAAGTCCGACCTTGGCGTGGACAACGGACTTAAGACGGAGCTTACCTCCTGGGCAAGGCAGGGCGTCCTTCTTTTAAACACCACCCTTACCGTAAGAGATGGTGCGGCAAACTCTCACAAGGATTGCGGATGGACGGATTTTACCGACAGCGTTATTAAAATTTTAGGTCAACGAAGCCAACCAACCGTCTTTATCCTGTGGGGCAGGGGCGCAAGAAGCAAAAAGCCCCTTATCCTTGGCCACCACCTTGTTTTGGAGTGCGCACACCCCTCCCCCTTGTCCGCTTACAACGGTTTTTTCGGGTGCAGGCACTTTTCAAAGGCCAACAGCTTTTTGTCTGAAAATGGCTTTGCTCCCATCAACTGGCAGCTTTAACAAACAAAAAAAGCCCGACTTTTTTATAAAAAAGCAGGCCAATAAGCCGATTAACGGCAATTTTACCATAAAGACAAAAAAAGAACTTGGATCTATCCGTCCAAGTTCTTATGTTTTATTTACCCTTTTTAACGATGCGGAAGTTGCCGTGGATCTGGTTGACAGTTTCCACCAAGCTGAAGGTATTGTCGTACTTTTCCAAAATGCGCTGAAGCTGATTTGCCTGGTGCTTGTTGATAACGCAGATAAGCACGTCTTTTTCCAGGTGAGAGTAGGTACCCACGCCCTGAAGCTTGGTTGAGGTATGCTGCAAAAGCGTGGTTATCTCCTTGGCGATCTCGTCGCCGTGGGTGGTGATGATGGTGTACTTGTAGGCCTGCTTGGCACCGTTTATTATCCAGGAGCCCATATACACCGAAATATAGTTATGTAAAAGGCTTAACACGACGGGCTTGATGTCGTAATTGACCGGGTCAACCGAGTAATCCGCAAAT
>JAFWAM010000039.1 GCA_017507595.1 Clostridia bacterium | reverse complement strand
TTCCTTTTCGCCACGGTTGAGGGCAAGAACGCGGTGGGACTTGACCTCGGAAACGCTTTCCTGGTATTCCTTATACATTTCGTAAACCTCTGCCCCCTCCTGGTCGGCTTTAGCAAACTTGGAGGAAATTTCGCCGCTCCTCATAAATATGCGGCGAAGCTTTTTACGAAGCTCTGCATCGTCGGAAACACGCTCTGCAATAATGTCCTGAGCGCCCTTGACGGCATCCTGCCAGGTTTCAACGCCCTTTTCTGCGTCAACGTAAGGTGCGGCAAGGTCGGAAACGTTGCCCGTCCTTTGATCCTGTGCCTGAATAACGTCGGCTAAAGGTTCCAGCCCCTTAGCAATAGCAACGGTGGCGCGGGTCTTCTTTTTCTGCTTGTAGGGCCTGTAAATATCCTCAACCTCGGTTAAAGTCTCGGCATTTTGAAGGCTTGCAACGATCTCGTCGGTGAGTTTGCCCTGGTCTTCAATGGCGGAGCGGACCTCTTCCTTTCTCTTTTCTAAATTTCTTAAATAGTTGAGTCGGTCGGAAAACTCCCTTAAAACCTGGTCGTCAATGTGACCGGTGAGCTCCTTACGGTATCTGGCGATGAAGGGAATGGTATTGCCTTGATCTAAAAGCTCAACAATATTTTCAACGTGGTTTGGACGTAAATTGAACTCGTTAGTTATTCTTTCTAAAATGTTCATATTGATATTTCTCCTAAATGAAAAATGTGCGTTTTTTATTTTAAACGGTCAAAAACGTGTAAATAATCGACTTATAGGCCGACTTTTGCGTTTTTGCCGCGATATATGCCAATTGAGTTTACCGCAAGCTTCTGAAGGGCTGACGGAGAGGATTCGGTTAAAAGCTCTGACACGGGCGAAGAAAAGCGAAGGTTGACTGCTGTATCCGACATGGATACGGCAACGATTATCTGATCGCTTCCGGCAAGCCTTTCAAAGACCAGGATCTTTTTATCGTAATATAAAAGATTGAGATCCCCCGTTTTAAAAGCCTTGCAAGACGATCTTATCGAGCCAAGCTTTTTAATAAAGTCTAAAACGTCAAGATCCTCTCTTCCCCACGGGAAGCACCTGCGGTTGTACGGGTCAAGATCGCCCGTAAGACCGGCCTCGTCACCGTAATAGAGTGAGGGCGTGCCGTAGACCGTATAAAGAATGCCGTAAGCAATTTTGAGAAGAGCCCTTCCCTTGAAATATTCCTCGTCGGTGAAAACAAGGTCTTTTAAAAGGTCCTTGTTTGTTTCCACACGCTTTCTTCCCAAAACGTTTAATATCCTTACCGTATCGTGGGTGGATAAAACGTTCATTATGCTGTCAAGGGCACATTTGGGGAAGTTGTTTATCTGGCTTGACAAAACGTGTACGAGATAGGTGGAATCCTTGTGAAGGAGGTAGTCGCAAATGCCGTCCTTTAAAGGATAGTTCATGACAGAGTCAAGCTGTTTGCCTAAGAAATATTTCTTTCTTTCGCCGTAGGCAAACTTGTTGGTGGCGTCCTCCCACACCTCGCCGATAACTGCTGCACCGTATTTTTGGGCGACGCGCCGTATGGCCTCAACGAAGGCAGAGGAAAGCTCGTCAACGACGTCAAGCCTGACACCTTTAAAGCCCATATCAAAATAAAAAGGAAGGACCTTTTCGGTAATAAAGCTTTGATAGTCAACGCTGTCCTTTTTTATTGAGGGAAGACTGTCGAAATTCCACCAGCTGAGATAGCTGTACGGGTGATCACGGAAGTCATACCAGCTGTAAAAAGGTGAGCTAACCGTGTTATAGGCCCCTTTTTCGGGATAATTGCCGTATCTGTTAAAGTACAGACTGTCAGCGCCCGTATGGTTGTAAACACCGTCAAAAACAAAGCTTATGCCGCAGCTATCTGCCTTTTTTATAAGGGCCTTTAAATCGTCGACGGTACCAAGAAGCGGGTCGGGTGTCAGATAGTCGCCCGTATCGTATCGGTGGGACGAGTAAGCCTTGCTTATAGGGTTAAGGTAGATAACCGTTACACCGAGATCCTTAAGATAGTCAAGCTTTGAGGAAATTCCCTTGAAGTCACCGCCGAAAAACTCGTTGTTGAGAACCATGCCGTTGGGGCTTCTGTAGGTTGGTGTGCCTCCCCAGTCCTTGCGGAAGACCTTGTTTCCTTCACAGGTGGCGTCCCCCGCCCTGCAAAACCTATCGGGGAAAATCTGATAAATTAAACCTCCCTTCAAAAGATCGGGGGTGGCGTAGCCGTGGTCGTAAACGGTCAGCTGATAATCCTTATAGCCAACGTACGGCTGTAATCTTGCGTTAAGGTCGTAGCCCTCGCCATAGACGAAGGAATCAGCTAAAAAGTGATAAAAATACAAGCCGCTTTCAAGACCCTGCAAGCATACAAAAAAATCACCCTGAGGCAGCTTACGCGCCATAGAGTAAACCTTATAATCGCCCCCATCCTTTTTGATAAGGAGGTTGCACCATTTTGCGTCAGATTTGACGGTGATATTGAATTGTTCCTTGGTGTCGATTGCGCCGCGCACGGTTTTATGCTCGGCAAGATTTGGGTTATAAATGAACATTTAATAATTCGATATGGTATAAAAGTAGGCCTATAGGCCGCTTATCCCCGATTTTTGAGGATAAGCGTGCCTTTGGCAAGATGGGTAAAAACGGATTATTTTTCGGTAACCTGCTTTAAGCCCCAGATATTGTCAGCGTATTCCCTGATAGCCCTGTCAGCAGCAAAGAAGCCGCTTTCGGCAATATTGATAAGGGATTTTTTATTCCATAAGGGTCTGTTTTCGTACTCGACGTCGATCCTTTCCTTAGTTTCAAGATAGGACGCAAAGTCAGCAAGACACATATATGGGTCGGCAATGGGGGCGTTGGTGGTAAGATATGCCGCGAAGAAGTCGAAGCTTACCCCTGAATAGCCCTTGCGCATACTGTCGATAACACGTTTAATTTTAACGTTGTTATTGTAATATGATGAAGCGTCATAGCCACGTGACCACAAATCGTCAACCTCGTGGGCGCGCATACCGAAAATGTAAATATTGTCGTCGCCTACCGCCTGGTGCATTTCAACGTTTGCGCCGTCCTCCGTACCGATGGTGAGGGCACCGTTGATCATGAACTTCATGTTGCCGGTACCGCTGGCCTCCTTGCCGGCAAGAGAAATTTGCTCGGAAAGCTCGGTGGCGGGCATGAGCATTTCTGCGATAGTTACGGAATAATCCTCAAGATAAACGACCTTGAGCTTTTCCCTGATCCTTGGGTCGGGGTTGTTGTTAATATCGTCCTGCAGGCAGCAAATAAGCTTGATAATCTGCTTGGCCATATAATAGCCGGGTGCCGCCTTTGCACCAAAGATAAAGGTCTTGGGGCGCATATTGCTGTTGGGATTTGCCTTAAGCTCCTCATAGAGATGGATGATATACATTACGTTGAGAAGCTGACGCTTATACTCGTGCATGCGCTTTGCCTGGGTATCGAATAAAGATTCGGTATCGATAAGAACGCCGTTTTTGTTTGCAATGTATTTGGCAAGCTGTTCTTTTTTAATCTTTTTAATGGCCTCAAGCCTTGATAAAACACCCGCATCGTCTTCAAAGGCGCGAAGCTTGGAAAGAACGGAAGCGTCCTTTACGTATCCGTCGCCGATGCATTCGTTAAGGAGAGAGCAAAGCTCCGGATTGGACTGGCAAAGCCAACGGCGGTGTGCGATACCGTTGGTGACGTTGGTAAACTTTTCAGGCTCGTAATCGTAAAAATCCTTGAAGATAGACTTTTTGATAATGTCGCTGTGAAGGGCTGAAACGCCGTTTACCTTGTGGGAGCCAACAACCGAAAGGTTTGCCATTTTTACCTTGTCGTAGGCAATAATGCTCATCCTGTTGATCTTGTCCCAATCGCCGGGGAATCTTTGCCAAAGCTCGTTACAGTAACGCTTGTTGATCTCCTTGATGATGGAATAGATCCTGGGGAGCCTTCTTTGGACCAGATCCTCCTGCCAGACCTCTAAGGCCTCGGGAAGAACGGTGTGATTGGTGTAAGCAATGGTGTTTTTGGTAATATCCCAAGCCTTTTCCCAAGGATATCCGTGCTCGTCGACCAAAAGCCTCATAAGCTCGGGAACGGAAAGGGCCGGGTGGGTATCGTTAAGGTGAATTGCCACCTTGTCGGCAAGGTTGTCGTAAGTGCCGTATCTTTTGAAGTGATCAAACAAAATGTTCTGAAGTGACGCAGATACGAGTAAATACTGCTGTTTGAGTCTTAAAGATTTACCTTCAAAGTGGTTGTCTGACGGATATAAAACCTTGGTGATAAGCTCGGCCTCGGTATTTTCCTTCATACACTGCATATAGTCGCCCTGAGAGAAAAGCCTCATATCGAAGGTCTTGGTGGAACGGGCACTCCATAAACGCAAGACGGAAACGGCTTCGCTGTCCTTGCCGGAAATCATCATATCGTAGGGAACGGCCTCGATTTCGGTAGCGTCAACGTGGTTGATCTTCATGCCGTTTTCGGTCCATTCTTCCTCGATCCTGCCGTCAAATTTTACACGGAAGGCCCTGTCTGAGCGCATAGTAAGCCAGACCTCACCACCGGGAAGCCATTCATCGGGAAGCTCCATCTGCCAGCCGTCGACAAGCTTCTGCTTGAAAAGGCCGTATTCGTAACGGATGGAAAAGCCGTAGGTTGGATAGTTTTGTGATGCCAATGCGTCCATATAGCAGGCGGCAAGCCTGCCAAGACCGCCGTTGCCCAGACCTGCGTCGGGCTCAAGCTCGTACATATCCTCAAGGCTGGAGCCAAAACCCTTAAGAGCTTCTTCAAGAGCATTGTTTAAACCGAGGTTGTAAACGTTGTTCTTTAAGGATCTGCCAAGTAAGAACTCCATGCAAAGATAATAAACTTTTTTGCTCTGATCCTTTTTCGTCGTCTGATGGTAATCGTTGCGTTTTTGTAAAAGGATGTCCCGTACCGTCATAACGACTGCTTTGTATAACTGTTCTTTGGTCGCGTCCTGTACGCTAACACCGAAAAATCTTGAAAGCTTTCCGGAGATAGCGACACTCATATCTTTTGTCGTAATCTTTTTGTTCATATTCACCTATTTAGTAAGTTTGTTATTTTCTTAGTCAATTTATTTTAAAGCGTTGTAAAGCTTTTCGTACTCGATGGCGGAAACTCCCCAACTAAAGTCAGTCCTTGCAGACCTTTCCATAATACCCTTCCAGACGGGCTTGTTGCCGTAGGTAAAGATCGCGTCCTTAATGACGTAAAGCATTTCCTGGGCGTTGTAGGAAGAAAATACGAAGCCGTTGCCGCCTTCACGGGCGATATTAAAGGGTGCGATAGTGTCGTTAAGACCGCCCGTTGCCCTTACGATGGGCACGGTTGCGTATCTGCAAGCTATCATCTGTGAAAGGCCACAGGGCTCTGACTTGGAGGGCATAAGGAACATATCGGAGCCTGAATATATCTTGGAGGACATGTCCTTGTTGTAGGCAATTATAGCCCTGACCTTGCCTTTGTAAACGTCTGCCATGTAACGGAAATAATTTTCGTACTCGGCATCGCCCTTGCCTAAAATAACTATCTGAACGTCTTCGTTTAAAAGCTCCTCAAAGACCGATTTGATAAGGTCAAGACCCTTGTGGGAAACAAGACGGGTTATCATACCGATAACGGGAACGTCGTCCCTGACGGGGAGAGAAAGCATTTTCTGAAGCTCTCTCTTACAGACCCTTTTACCCTCTAAATCGTCAACGGAATAGTTCATGAAAAGGGATTTATCCGTTGCAGGGTCAAAGGCCTTGACGTCAATACCGTTTACGATACCGCACAGTTTGTTTGCACAGCCGTTGACCGCATACTGAAGCCCTGAAGCAT
>JAFWAM010000038.1 GCA_017507595.1 Clostridia bacterium | reverse complement strand
GATCTCAGCAATTTCAACCTCAGCGGTAACGTCGTCGCCAAGATATACGGGGGCGGTGAAGCGAAGTTCCTGTCCGAGATAGATGGTGCCGGGGCCGGGAAGCTTATTTGCAAGTACTGCAGAAATAAGACCTGACGTCAATATACCGTGAACTATTCTCTTGCCGAAAATAGTCTGCTTTGCGTAACCGTCACTCATGTGAATGGGGTTAACGTCAAGGCTGATGCCCGCAAAAGCGGTTACGTCAGCCGCTGTAAAGGTCTTTTGAATAGAGGCCTTTTGTCCTACCTTAAGTTCGTCAAATGTCATTATATAACCTCCGTTTTGCAAGGAAGGATCATCCTTGCCTAATTTATTGTAAAAATCATTGTCCCCTGCGGGAATGCACACGGGGAATCCCCTCCCGAAACTAATATGAATTCTATTCATATTAACGGGCAAAGGGCGCAATAAAAAACTGCGATTGTAAAAAATATGAACAATATTCACAATTATTACGACTTTATTATAATACGTGCGTGAGCATTTGTCAATAGTTATCGTAAAAAAAAGTTTTATTTTGTAAAAAAACTGTCAAATTACACTTAAAAACGGCCGAGCAACTTGCAAATGAACAAAATACGTGGTATAATGACTATCACTTGAAAAACACCGCTTTTTTAGCAAAGGATGGACAAAATGAACAGTAACCACCCAACGCGCACGGGCATAAATCAACCAAAAACCAAGCTGGGCCTTTTAAAGATGAACAAGCTTGCCGATTCTGCCGAAAAGCTTTTTACCGAGCAGGGCTTTTACCAGACGTCAATATCCGACATCTGCAAAAACGCCAATACTGCCGTCGGGACCTTTTATATCTACTTTGAAACGAAAACGGACATTTACCGCTTTATTATGGAAAAATACGAAAGGACCATAAAAGCAAGGCTTGCCGACGCCATCAAGGACTGCAAGACCCGTTACGAAATGGAAAGGGCCGGCTTTAAGGCCTTTATTAAATACGCCGTCGCCTGCCCAAGCGCCTACAACATAATCTGGGGCAGCCTTTCGGTGGATAAAAGCCTTTTTATTAACTATTACGAGTCCTTTGCAAGATCGTACACTAAGGCCCTTAAAAGGGCCTCGGGTGAGGTTGCTGATATTGACCCAACCTCCATTGCGTACATGCTGATGGGCATGTCCAACTTCCTTGGGCTCAGGGCCATTTTTGAAAATATGGGCGACAGCGATATCGACCGCATGATAGACGATTCTCTTATGCCCGCACTGTCAAGCGGTATGCTTACACAAAAATAATTTAAAGCTAAAAGCTTTAACAAAGGGCTTTTCGCCCGTTAATAAAAAAATAAAAGCACGCCCTTCCTCCGATCAGCGAGGCAAGGCGCGCTTTTTTTATGGCCGGGCTTTTGCGGTATCGCCGTAAAAAGCCTTTATTTTAAATTTTCGGGATTTAAGGGAAGAAGATCGGGATGGGTAAAGATACCGTCCTTTCTTATAAGCACGTCGTCAAACCAGATCTCGCCGCCGCCGTAGGGTGGGGTCATAATAAGCACAAGATCCCAGTGAAGGGCTGAAACGTTGCCGTTGGAGCAGTCCTCGTAAGAGCAGCCCGGTGTAAAGTGAATGGAGCCTGCGATCTTTTCGTCAAACAAAATGTCGCACATGGGGTTGTTGATGTATGGGTTTACGCCGATGGCAAACTCGCCCACGTACCTTGCCCCCTCGTCAACGTCAAAGACCTTTTCAATGGCGTTCTGGCCGTTGGCCTCAGCCTTGACGATCTTGCCGTCCTTAAACTCCAAACGGATATTTTCGTACCTTACGCCACCGTGGACTGACGGTGCGTTGTAGGAAATAACGCCGTTGACGCTGTCTTTAACGGGTGCGGAATACACCTCGCCGTCGGGTATGTTGCACTGGCCGGAGCATTTGACCGCCCCTATACCCTTTATTGAAAAGCTTAAGTCCGTGCCCCTTGCAACGAGCCTTACCTTGTCGGTTTTTTCCATAAGGGCCTTTAAGCTGTCCATTGCCCTGTCCATTTTTTCATAATCAAGGGTACATACGTCAAAGAAGAAATCCTCAAAGGCCTCCGTTGACATGGCCGACTGCTGGGCCATGGATGGGGATGGATATCTTAAAATGACCCATCTTGTATTGTTTACCCTCTTTTCGTGATGAACGGGATAGCTGTATATTGAGGAGTAAGCACTGTTTCTGTCTGCGGGCACGTCGGAGGTTTCAAAGGCGTTTGCACCGCCGCGGATGCCGATATAGCAATCCATATCGTCCATCATAAAGCCGTCGTATTTTGCCCAGAGGCTTAAAGTTTCGTCCGTGCAGGAGGTAAGCATTGCGCGGATCACCGAATGATCCCTGAGTACGGGAAAGGGATGGGCGCCTGCCTTATACACCTCGGCAATGATCTCCTTGACGAGATCGGTTACCTCGCCAAAACCCTCTATCATGACCTTGTCGCCCTTCTTGGCCTTTATTGAATAGTTAACGAGAACTTTTGCCAGCTTGTTTAATCTTAAATCCTTCATTTTTTGTAAATTTCTCCGTAATTTTTATTGATAATCGGCTTATAGGCCCACTTTTAAGCAAAAACGGCCTGCCTTTTAAAAATCCGCCGCATATTTGATAACAGCGGCGGACGATCGT
>JAFWAM010000037.1 GCA_017507595.1 Clostridia bacterium | reverse complement strand
TCAAACTACACTGATCGTGATTGCAAACACGACAAAATTGGGAAAATTGAAATAAAACCGTCAAATTCCAATTTGTCAAACTGAAATGGGTGCAAAGCCTTTCGCCTAAATGCACCCATAACTCTAAAATTTGTACCCATTTTGAAACGGTATCAAAATTTTGGATTACACACAACAAAAAAAGCAGGCTTCGGCTTGCTTTTTTTCGTTGCATTAAGATTTACAGAGGACTTAAACGGGCGGGGCGGGATATTAATTTTCCAATTAAAATATATGCTTTTACAAACCGCGGGGCAACAAAATGCACTATTTTGAAAAAAGTTCATTTTTGAACGAATTTTAAAATTGGCTATTGACGGCGGTAAAAAGCCGTGATATAATACCATTGATAAGTTAAAACTTATAATATATTTTAAGGAGTATGTATGATGAAAAAGACCAAAAACAAGGTTATCCAGCTTGTTTTAGTTGGCGTATTGGTCTGCGTGATGATCGCGGCGAATATCGTATTAAACTTTTTCTCCGGGCTGGTTGACCAGTATCTTGGCGACAACTTTATGCCGGCGGAAACTTTAGACCCCACCGAGGGCGACGTGGCCGTACAAAAGGTTGCGGAGGAAGGCTTTGTTCTTCTTAAAAACGAGGGTAACACCCTTCCCTTGGCGGAAGTGACCAACGTCAACCTGTTTGGTTGGTGCTCAAGCGACGCGGGTACGTTAATGTGTGGCGGTGGCTCCGGCGACTTTACCATGTGGAGCAAGGACGACCCAGTAAAGGAAATAACGGGCCTTAAGGACGCGTTGGAAGGACTTTCTGACAAGCCCTTCAACGTAAACCCCGACCTTGTTGAATATTACAAAGAATATTGCACGGTCAACAGAAACGGCGGTACTGACAGCCGTTCGGGCTGGTTCAACTACAACGGCGACCCCAAATACTTTAACCTTGTTGAGCCAAACATCAACGACTATCCACAGGACGTGTTAAGCTCTGCAATAGAGTTCAGCGACACGTCAATCGTAGTCATCACGAGAACGGGTGGCGAATCCCTTGACTTACCCAAATACCAGCGTAAATTTATCCCATCGGGCAACGGTACAAGCGCATCAAACGGCAAAATTGTCACCGATAACACAAGGACCTATCTTCAGCTTTCCACCGAAGAAGAAGCCTTGATAAATTACGTTAAGGACAACTATGACAACGTAATAATCGTACTTAACACCTCCGCGACCTTAGAATGCGGATTTATTGAAGACGACGCCATTGACGCGGCTTTATACATCGCAACCCCCGGCCAGAGCGGCTTAAAATCCCTCGCCAAAATATTAAGGGGTCAGTCAACCCCGTCCGGTAAGCTTGTTGACACCTTTGCTTACGACCTGACGACGGCGGCAAGCTATGCTAACTCACCCGATGCAAACAAGGTCAACGGCCCAACGGGTGAAAGGACCTATACAAACAGCACCAGCGAAGAATATATCGACTATCTTGAAGGCATCTACGTTGGCTATAAGTGGTACGAAACTGCCGATACAGAGCATTTCTGGGATGACGTCAGCAACGAGTACGGCACGGGCTATGACGGGGTCGTACAGTATCCCTTCGGCTTTGGACTTTCCTACACGGAATTTGAATGGACGGTAAAATCCGTATCCCCTGCCAATGCCGCGCAGATAACTGCCAACACCCCCATTGAAATCAAGGTTGACGTAAGAAACGTTGGCACCATGGCCGGCAAGGACGTTGTAGAGGTTTATTACGAGCCCCCTTATACCCCCGGCGGAATTGAAAAGTCATCCTCTAACCTGGTTGCCTTTGCAAAGACAAACCTTTTACAGCCCAACGACGTACAGACTTTGAGCATTAAGTTTAACTCAGCCGATATGAAGTCTTACGACTGCTACAACTTAAGCGGCTGTGTTGACGACGACGGCGGCTACGTTCTGGAAAAGGGCGCTTACACCATTAAGCTTTCAACAGACGCTCACAACGTAAAGGCAAACGTTAACGGCGGCTTTACGGGTGTAAACGGCGGTAAGATCGTTTACAACGTGTCAAGCGACATTGCGATTGAAATCGACGAAGCAACCGGCAATGAGATCAAAAACAGATTTACCGGTGACACGGCCGACGGCGGTATTTCCATCGACGGCAAAAACGTTTCCGGCTGGGACATCAAATATCTTAGCCGTGCCGATTTTGAAGGGACCTTCCCACAGTTAAACCAGGAAAGACGTGCAAAGGGATCCAACTTTAACCCCAACGGCTGGCTTTCCACCAAGAAAAACACCACCGAAATGCCCACGCAAGGGGTTTCGGGCGACCTTAAGCTTATTGAAAATATGGGTACGAGCAACGCCGCCTATAACGACGAGCTTATTACCCAACTTGGCGACGAAGCAAACTATGACGACGACGATCTTTGGGACCCCGTCCTTAACCAGATCACCACGACGGAGCTTTTTGACCTGGCCATGAAGGGCGGTTACACGGCAAACAAGTTGCCATCTATCGGCAAGCCCACCACCGTTGACCTTGACGGTCCCACAGGCTTTAACCGTCACCCCCACAGCACCCCTGAATTTTCAGGCTTCCCATCGGCAATAGTCGTTGCCGGCACGTGGAATACTGACGTTGCAGAGCTTTTCGGCCGCGTCGTCGGTATGGAGGGTGTTGCGGCAGGATACGGCGGCTGGTACGCCCCCGGTATGAATATTCACCGCTCTCCCTTTGACGGAAGAAACTACGAATACTTCAGCGAAGACCCATATATTTCCGGCACCATCGGCGCAAGCATCGTTGAAGGCGCCACCAAGGAAGGTATTTACTGCTATATCAAGCATTTTGCCATTAACGAAACGGAAAACCAGAGAAACGGCCTTTATACCTGGCTGTCGGAGCAGACCCTCCGCGAGGTTTACTTAAGACCCTTCGAAATCAGCGTAAAGGTCGGCAAGGCAAACGCCATCATGTCGTCCTACAACCGTATCGGCGACACCTGGACGGGCGGTAGCCACGCACTTATGACCGAGGTCCTGAGGGATGAATGGGGCTTTAAGGGCACGGCGGTAACCGACTATCTGGACGGTAGTGACAGCTATAAGACGGTTGACCAGGGTATCCGTGCCGGTAACGACATCTGGCTTGAAAACGGCAACGACGCCAAATACACCGCAGTAGGCCTTAAGGACACCAAGAGCGCAACTGCCGTTGCCTGCGTAAGGGACGTTGCAAAGCACGTTATCTTTACCTACTGCAACACCAGAAAGGCTGCCATCGACGACGGTAACGCCACCGACGACGTAGTTGAATTTGAAAAGGGCTTCTCCACCTGGAAGATCTACTGGATCGTCTTTGACGTATTGGCCTTTGGCGGACTCGTTGCCTGGGGCGCAATCACCACCGTGAAGCTTGTTTCATCAAAAAAGATGAAGGAATAATTACGGCTTAACAAAAAATGGCTCGGGAGCGTATCCCGGGCCTTTATTTTGCCCTTTTGCGCCTTAACGGCAAAAAACGGAGCACGTAAAAAAATTGTGGCTGTAAAAGCCTTACCAATTGCATTTTTGATCAATATATGCTATATTATTTAAAGACTTGATTAAAAGCGGCCCGACGGCCGCCCTAAGATTAGGGACGAACCCAAGGCGATTCAACAGGAGAATTTTATGAAACAGTCAAATATACGGTCGGCTTTCAAGGCCCTTAGCGTGCTTATACTTTCCCTCGCCCTGCTTGCTTTAAGCGTGGGCTGTAAAAATCCCGACAGCGACAGAGAGCTTGAGATTTTTTTAAACGAAGACGGCGGCTTTAAGGTGCTGCAGTTTGCAGACCTGCACTTTGGCAAGGAAGGGACAATGTACCATAACTCCGACGTGGAAAGGACCTTGAGCTTTATTGATTTTGCCATCAACGCTGAAAGCCCCGACTTTATAGTTTTAATGGGCGACAATATGATGTCACAAGGGGTAAGGGGTGCAAAATTTATCGTTGAGACCTTTGATAAATACAAGATCCCCTACACCTTCGTCTTCGGCAACCACGACGCAGAGCTTCACGTCCCTACCTTAAGCAAGCACGACGTCGCCAAATATCTTGAAAAATGCGATTCCCCCTACCTTAAGTTTAAATCGGGCTTTGTACAGACCGGGCGGGAAAACCGCTACGGCAACTTTTCAATTTTATTAAAGAACAAAACCACCAACGCCCTTGTGGGCGCCTTCGTCGTAATAGACACGGGGGTGTATGACTACGATCTGGACAGATACCAGACCATCACCACCGAGCAGATCGCCTGGTACGAGGGTGAGATCGCAAGGCTGGACGGACTTTATTCGGCGCAGGAGGAAAACCCCCTTGACGTAGTGCCCACTATAACTTACGGTCACATTCAGCTGCCCCAGTATAATATCGCCTACCAAAAAGCCGCAAACGGCGACGGGGCGGAATTTATCTACGGACAGAAGCCCACCCGGTACGAGGCAAACGACGGGGCAAATTACGGCACCGAGCCCGAGTACGACTTTTACGCCGCAATGAAGAAAATGGGTAGCGCAAAGGCCTACCTGTGTGGACATATGCACAGACTTTTGTATCACGTAAAAATGGACGGCATAATTTTGGGATTTTGCCCCCAGGCAGGAGTTTTGGATAACCAGCAAAGGCCCATAACGACTTTTTCTTACACCCTTGACGAAGGCTTTGAAATGGCCCTTAACCTTATCACCGAGCCGTCAGCACAATAATCTTAGAATAATAAAAGCAAGCATATGGGTGATACTCTTAGCGGAGAATTTGAAAGCCCTACTAAGTGCGCCGGTTCTGCAATGGTCATGTGGCTGGGCGAGCAGATCACCGAGTTCGGTATCGGCAACGGCATCTCCATGATCCTGTTTGCCAATATCATTTCCAGCATTCCCCGTATGG
>JAFWAM010000036.1 GCA_017507595.1 Clostridia bacterium | reverse complement strand
GTAATACTTTTCAGAAATCAGATCTTCCGCTTTAAAAAGAAAAATAACGGCAACCAATAAACGGCCGTTTCAAAAACAGAGCATTATATTAATTTTAGAATCCAAAAACCGCAGATTGAAATTCTGCGGTTTTTGTGATATAATGTACAAGTCAGGTAAATCTTTGTCAAATCAATGGACTAAATAAAGGGGTGCATAATGGAAAAGTCTTGTGGAACTATACCGTATACGGTTAAAGAGGGGGATATATACTATTTGATTATCAAGGCAAAAAATCATGGATATTGGGGATTTCCTAAAGGGCACGTAGAAAGGGGTGAAGCGGAGATTGAAACTGCACTACGGGAAACACTTGAAGAAACTTCTGTTAAAGTAAGCATTCGCCAAGGTTTTCGGCATGAGATTAATTATGTAATGGGAAACGGTGTTAATAAAACTGTTGTGTATTTTTTGGCAAGCTTTCAAGATCAGCTGCCGAAGCGTTATAAAGATTACGAGGAGTTTGAGTATTTGCTGATTTCTTTTAATGAAGCCTATCAAATGCTTGCGTTTGACGGTTTGAAGAAAATGTTAAAATCTGCAAATGATTTTTTAGTCATGGACATATAAAAGGCTACCTTTACGCAAGGCAGATTATGCGAAAAAGCAAGATTTTTTAAGCGGCGCGGTGTAGCAAAAAATAAAAAAATGGGCCTATAGGCCCGTTAAGGGCAAAAAAGCACAAAAAAAGGGACTTATCGATTTGATAAGTCCTTTAATTTTGCCTTAATTATTTAATGATCTTCTGGCCGCCCATAAAGGGTACTAAAACGTCGGGGACGGTAACGGTGCCGTCGGCGTTCTGATACTGCTCGATAAGGGCAGGGAATACCCTGCTTGTCGCAAGCCCGCTGCCGTTTAAGGTGTGTACAAAACCGATCTTCTTATTTTCGTCCTTGAACCTTGTGTTGTTGCGGCGTGCCTGATAATCGTTTGCGTTGGAAACAGAGCTTACTTCCTTATAAATACCCATGCTGGGGATCCAGACCTCGATGTCGTAGGTCCTTGCCATTGAGGCAGAGCAGTCGCCGGCAGCAAGCTTGGAAAGTCTGAAGTGAAGACCAAGCTTATCCATAAGAGAGCATGCCTTGCCAACTAATTCCTCAAAGGCCTTGGGGGACTGTTCGGGTGTGGCGTACTGGACCATTTCGATCTTATTGAACTGATGGCCGCGGATCATACCCCTTTCTTCCGCCCTGTAGGAGCCTGCTTCCTTTCTGTAGCAGGGGGTGTATGCAAAGAACTTCATCGGGAGCTTTGCCTTATCGATAATTTCGCCTGCGTACATATTTACGAGGGCAGTTTCTGCGGTGGGAAGCATAAACTTCTGACTCTTTCTGTCCTCGCATTCCTTATCCTCAACCCAGAAAACCTCGTCGGAAAACTTGGGGAACTGACCTGCACCGTAGCCGCAGTTATACCCAAGCATGTGTGGGGGAAGGATAAAGGTGTAGCCGTCGTTTAAATGCTCCTGCACGAAGAAGTTTAAAAGCGCCCACTCAAGCCTTGCGCCGTCGCCCCTGTAAAGCCAGTGGCCGCCGCCTGCAAGCTTAACGCCCCTTTCATAGTCGATAAGGCCAAGACCCGTGCAAAGATCCACGTGGTTTTTCGCCGCAAAGTCAAACTCGGGCTTTTGGCCGTAAACCTTAACGACCT
>JAFWAM010000035.1 GCA_017507595.1 Clostridia bacterium | reverse complement strand
TTAAGGAGGCCGCCCAAGGGATCTGCCTTGGACAGATCGATCTGGAGGCCCTTTCGCTGCTTCCCACGGAGGATCTTAAAAGGGAGCTTATGAAGATCAAGGGTGTGGGCGATAAGGTGGCAAACTGCGTTACCCTTTTTGGCTTCAAGCGGGGCGACAGCTTCCCCGTGGATACGTGGATAGAAAAGATCTATTCAGAGGATTTCGGTGGCAAGCTTAAGGACAGAAGAAAGATAAGCCTTTACTTTCTGGACCTTTTCAAGGAAAATTCCGGATACGTCCAGCAGTATCTTTTCCACGCAAAAAGACAGGGGCTTTTGGATTGATCGACCTACCTTAAAAACTTTAAAAAGTAATAAAAAATCCGCCTATAAGTCGGTTAATCCGACTTTCAGGCGGTTTTTTGTTTTATTTGTCAGCCGTTTAAGGCGCCGTCTAAGACTTCCTTTATGTCCTCAGGAAGGTGCTTGACGGTTGAGGTGTTGCTGGTTGCGTTGGTGTAGTAGTGCAGCCTGTACGAATACACGCCGCGCTTTTTCCTTAAGGGGGTCGTTATATCCTCAAGGGCGATAAGGTTAAGCCTGCCTACGGTGGTTATCTTTTTGGTAAAGCCACCCTTATACATGGTGATCGTCCTTGGGCCAACGGTGATGCCGTTATTTGAATATTCCAAAAGACTGTTTATAAAGACTATAACGTCAATAACCCCTATAACCGCCCCGCCGCAAATCAAAAGGTTGACGATGACGACTGACGGGGTCTTTACAATCAAAAGGCCAAGGGCCGTTGCCCCAACAAAAAAGGCAAGGGGAACGGTTGCAAAAAACAGGGGCCAAAGCAAAAAGGGCAGATATTTTTTGGGCTTTATGGTGCGGGGCTCGGGCTTTAGTTCGGGCAGGATAAATCCCAGCAGGTAATCAAGCTCGGATTTTTTGCAAAGGGGCATAAGCACGCCGATCTCCGTCTTATTGCTGTCGCCCTGCTGAACGCTATATCCCACGACCTCAAGCTTAACCGAGCAGTAGCCGAAAATTCTGTGCATAATGGACTGGGTTATCTTTATGCCCTTGATTTTGTTGAGCTTGAAGTGGTTGGTGTGTCTGGTGAAAAGTCCGTAGTTAACCTCAATGCCGCCGTGATGACGGAAGACCTGGAAGTTATGATACATAAACAGGGACGATATAAAGGAGCTTATAAGTGTCAAAAGCAGGCATGCAAAAACAATTATGATAACGGGGATTATCATTTCCGCAAGGATATCCTCAACGCTGCCTTGGGGGAAGACGTGCATATAAGGCAATATGGTGGTTGCCGTTGCCAAAAACAGCATGAAGACAATTGCGATAACCAAAAGGGCGTTAAAGGTTGTGATCAATGAATATAAACACTTCATTGAGGAGCTGAACTCATAAAGATTGTTACCCTTGCCATAGTCGCCTACCGACGGCGCAGACGCACTGTAAATGGATCGATCGCCGTCCTGCTTGGCCTTTAATTGATCGATAAGCTCATCTACCACGTGGGGGTTTTCAAAGATGGTTATCTCGGGCAGGTGAGCAGTGTTAGCGGAGCCGCTGTCCACCGTAAGTACCGCAACGTTAAAAAGCTTGTGAAGAATGTCTTGCTTTTTATTGATGGCGTGCATTCTTTTATATTCCACGATGGTCGTCTTTTTAAAAATAACGCCTTTTTTGACCACAATGTCCTTATCGCGAAGCTCGTATCCCGACAGGTTGACGTAAAGTATCCTGTAAACCAAAAGCACCAGGTAAATCCCGATAAACTCTACCACAAAAACAGCGGGTGATATATTGGGTGGGGCATCCTCCGACGCGAAGGCGCCAATGGTATAAAAGGTAATCACGGCGCTTATTAAAAGGTCTATCAGGATATGATAAAAAACGTATCCCTTACTAAACTTTTTCATTGGTCTTTTCCTCTATTCTTTTAATAAGCAGCTTGTCGATCGTATCAACCATGACCTCAGCCTCGCTGAAGTTCACACAGGGCAGGGTGAAGTTGGAGCCTGCTGTGGAAAAGGTAACCGACGACAGCTTTAATAATCTTGCCACGGGTGGCTGGGTGATGTGAAGGTCCTGTATCTGGCATACGGGGATCTTTATCCTGTGACGGAAGATCACCCCAAAGCTTACGTAAATATTAAGATCGTCGTACCCGTAGGTATAGCGGTCGTATTTTAAGCGGGGCCACACAAGTAAAAGTGCGGACAGGGCGGCGTCAACAAGACCGAGCACGATAAGCAG
>JAFWAM010000034.1 GCA_017507595.1 Clostridia bacterium | reverse complement strand
GGACCGTGAAAGGGTCAGATATTGGAGGCCCACGTTGACCAAAAAGCCAAGACGGGCTTTGATTTCCTTAATGATTGGGGCAGCGATGATCTGCTGACTTTCGGTGAGCAAAAGTCGGTCTATATGCCGATTAACGTCCAAAACGGACATCTGACAAAGGTTGTGGATATTGAGGCCGCCAACCGTTACCGCAAGGGCCTTTTCGTTAAGGCGTTTGCCGTGACAGGTCTTACAGGGGGTGACGACCATGTACTTTTCAAGCTCACGCTTAATATAGTCGCTTGAGGTCTCTCGATAGCGACGCTCAAGGTTGGGGATGACCCCCTCGTAACGTGAAAGAAAGGTACCCGACGAGGTGCGGGTGGAATATGATACCTCTAAACGCTCCTCACCAAATCCGTAAAGAAGAATCTGCACTACGTCATCGGGCAGGTCCTTGACCGGTGTGTCCAGACTGAAGTTAAGGCGCTTTGAAAGGGCGCGGAAAAGCATTTCGCTCATTTTGCCCGTATCCATGTTCCAGCCGTTGACGGTCATGGCGCCTTCACGAAGGCTTTTATTCCAGTCCTTGACAACTTTGTTTACGTCGAAGGATTCGGTATAGCCGAGGCCGTAACAGGACGGGCAGGAGCCGTAAGGGTTGTTAAAGGAGAAAAGGCGGGGCTCCAGCTCTTCAATGCTGACGCCGCAGTCGGGGCAGGCGTACTTGGTGGAGTATAAAACGTGGTCGCCGTCACAGGTTATATCGACAAGTCCGTCGGCAAGCTTGAGGGCTGTTTCGATGGATTCGGACAGGCGTTTTTCAATCCCCTCTTTTATGATAAGTCGGTCTATAACCAGGTTAACGGTATGTTTTACGTTTTTTTCAAGCTTTATTTCCTCTGTCAGCTCGTAGACGATGCCGTCAACCTCAACACGGACGAAGCCGCTTTTGCGGTAGCTTTCAAATTCCTTTTGGAACTCACCCTTCCTGCCCCTGACGACGGGGGCGTTAACGAGGATCTTAGACCTTTCGGGAAGGGTCATTACCCTATCGACGATCTGGTCCACGGTCTGTCGATTGATCTCCTTGCCGCACTTGGGACAATGGGGGGTGCCGATACGGGCGTATAAAAGCCTTAAGTAATCGTAAATTTCGGTAACCGTGCCGACGGTGGAGCGAGGGTTATTGTTGGTCGTCTTCTGGTCGATGGCGATGGATGGGGATAACCCCTCGATACGGTCAACGTCGGGCTTGCCCATCTGCCCTAAAAACATGCGGGCGTAGCTGGATAAGCTTTCCATATATCTGCGCTGACCCTCCGCAAAAATGGTGTCGAAGGCAAGGGTGGATTTGCCGCTGCCGGACAGACCGGTCAGGACGACAAGCTTTTCCCTTGGGATGTCAACGTCTATGTTTTTCAAGTTGTTTTCGCGGGCGCCGCGAATTGTTATATAGTTCTTCATTATTTACCTTTTGGCTAACTTTTTCTTAAGCTCCTGTATGGTATCGCGTATCTCTATGCACTTTTCAAAGTCAAGACTTTTGGAAAATACCTTAAGCATGCCCTTGAGCCTTTCGATCTCGTCGGGTATGTCTTTTAAGGGTACGTCCTTGACTTTTGATGACTTTTTGGTGATTTCGAGGTTGGCACGGACGTCTTTTATGATAGTTTTGGGGACGATGCCGTGGGCCTTGTTATATACGTCCTGCACGGCGCGACGGCGAGAGGTTTCGTCTATTGCACGCTTCATACTGCCGGTAATGACGTCGGCGTACATTATTACCCTGCCCTCGGCGTTACGGGCCGTTCTGCCCACGGTCTGGATCAGGGCGGTATCGCTTCGCAAAAAGCCTTCCTTATCGGCGTCGAGGATGGCAACCAGCTTGACCTCGGGAAGGTCCAGACCCTCCCTGAAAAGGTTGATGCCGACGAGGACGTCAATCTCCCCTGTCCTTAACTCGTTTATTATATCGATACGCTCTAACGTGTCGATGTCGCTGTGCATGTATCTTACCTTGTGGCCGTGCTCCTTAAGGTAGTCGGTAAGGCTTTCGGCCATTTTTTTGGTGAGGGTCGTTATAAGCACCCTGCCGCCGCTTGCAACGGTTTTCACGATCTCGTCGTTAAGGTCGTCTATCTGCCCGGCGGTCTTTCTTACCTCGATGGGTGGATCAAGAAGGCCCGTGGGACGGATAAGC
>JAFWAM010000033.1 GCA_017507595.1 Clostridia bacterium | reverse complement strand
GAGCATTTCTATTACGGTATTTTCGTTTTTCTTATCGTGGCAGTAGGTGCATTCCTCGTGCTTGATACCCGTTGAAGTTACGGTTGCGGGCACGTCGGTTACCCATTGATAGTCGTGGCCGAGGGCCGCAAGCTCCTGATAGGTGGTGTAGTCACAGCGTGAGCAGGTCACGTAAGCCTTCCAGCCCTTTTCCGTGCAGGTGGGGGCCTTTGCGGCGTGGTTGATCTCATCGTGGCCGAGGGCTGCAACCGTTTCAGTCTTCTTGGCGCCGCAGTGGCAGGTGTACGTCCTTACGCCGGCGGTGGTGCAGGTGGGGGCGGTGGTGATCTCGCCACGGTCGTAATCGTGGTCAAGCATACTGCCCTCGTCGGTTACGGTGTTTGTTACGCCACAGCCGTGGTCACAGCGTGCCGTTTTTGTTCCGTCCTTGGTGCAGGTTGCGTTCTGGTCGGAGGAGTATTTCGTAAAGGAGTGTTCTATTTTGGTGCCTTCAGCCCTTACGGTGCTTGTTGCGCCGCAGCCGTAGTCGCAGCTTGCGGTCTTGGTGCCGTCGCTGAGGCAGTTTGCGTTTTGGTCGTAAACGTATTTGGTGTAAGAGTGGGGGATGGGGTCAGTAAGATCATCAATATATTCGTTACCGCAGGCGCACGTGTATAAGGTATAGCCGCCCGTCGTACAGGTGGGCTTCGTTACCTTTGCAACGTGGCTGTGGCCGAGGGGGTCGATCTCGTTTGCTTGTCTTGAAAGCTCCTTATCGCAGACGGAGCAGTAAACCGCCATGTCAAAGCTTCCCTTTTTGGTGCAGGTAGGCTCCACACGGTTTTCCATAACGGCGGCTTTGGGGCTGTGGCCCTTGGCTTTTACGTGGTCGGAAACGTAGGTGTCGCCGCAGTAGCAGGTGTAGGTGGTAAAGCCTTCCGCCTCACAGGTGGGGGCTGTAACCTTTGCTTCGTAGTCGTGGCCTAAGGCGGGGATAACCTCCTGGGCGATCAAAACCTCGTCACAGGCGGTACAGATCTTGCCTTCGGTAAGGCCTTCCTTTTCGCAAGTGGGCTCTACACGGGCAACGATCTTTGGGGTGTGACCGAGGGGGCCAACCTCCTTATAGGTGGTGTAGTCGCAACGGGTACAGGTTTCATAGTCGTTGTATCCGCCCGTAGTGCAGGTGGGGTAATGGCCGTCGTGATGCACAAGATCGTGCCCAAGGGCGGGGATAACCTCGCTTATAACCGTTCCGCAGTCCTCACAAACGCCGGAGATAAGACCTGTGGATTCACAAGTGGGCTCTACAACGTCAAGGGTTGCGGTGTGAACGTGTCCCGGCGTACATCCCGTAAGGCCAAGACATGCGGTTGTTAATGCCAGTACGGACAGTAACAAAACAAGCAATTTCTTACACATAAAAAACCTCCTAAAGTGTGTCAAAAAATTTTGTCAAAAGTTTTTTAAAAAAGGGCGGTTGCTGTTTGCGTTTGGACAAGCCAAACGCAAACAGGGATATCCCTGTTTATTTTAGTTTTTTTGGGCATCTAAGCAAATAAAATACGCTGTCTTTATTTTGTTAAACAAAAACAGCGTTGGGGGCAAAAGGTATGATAATCGGCTTATACCTTAACTTTTGATATAAGTTTTGCCGATTAACGGTTGGTCGTTAAGTTATAAGCTTACTTTAAAGCCCGGATGATTTTATTTGGTTTTTAAAGGTCTTTGTTTGATAAGGTGCGCAAAAACAAAGCGATTTTTAAATAAAAAACGATTTTTTTTGCGCATAAAATTTAAAGGCGAAAAAGCGATAAAAAGTCCTTTAAAAACGATAAAACGCACGCCGTTTGGGGGCGTGCGAAATTAAACTATTCTGCATCCCCGGCAAAAGATAAACCAAGCTCCTTAAGCTTAAGGGTAATCTCGTCAAATGACTTTTTGCCGAAGTTACGGATCTTATAAAGGTCGTCGGAGGATCTTGAAATAAGCTCCTTAACCGTGTTGATACCTGCTCTCTTCAAGCAGTTGTAGCTTCTTACCGAAAGGTTAAGATCTTCAATGGGGGTGTCGAGGACAGAGTCGGTCTTTTCGCTATCAGGTCCGATAAAGGGAACTTCACAGTCGGAAAGTGTGCCAACTACGTTGAAAAGCTGGGTTAAAATGCTGCCGCTGTAAGCAACGGCCTGGTCAACCGTCTGTACGCCGTTGGTGGTGACGTTTACCGTAAGCTTTTCGTATCCGTCAACGCTTTCGTGTCTGGTGTTTTCTACGGTGTAGCCAACCTGACGTACGGGCGTGAAGATGGAGTCAACGTATAATACGCCGATTTTGCTTTCGCCGGCCTTTGCCTTATTTTCGGCGTTGGTTACGTAGCCTGCGCCGTGGTCAAAGACGACTTCCATATAAAATTTATGGCCTTCTTCAACGGTTGCGATATGGTGGTCGGGATTAAGCACCTGTAAAACACCCTCTTTATTAAGGCAGGCGTCAGTTACCTCACATGGACCGATTACGTCGATAACAGCCTTATAGCAAGACTTATCGTTAAGCTTTGCGCAAATACCCTTGACGTTTAAGATAATCTCGGTAACGTCTTCCTTTACGCCGGGCATGGTGGTAAACTCATGCAGAACAAGACCGTCATCACCGTAAAGCACGATTTCCGTTGCGGCGGTACCGGGGATGGAGTTTAATAATACGCGCCTGATTGCGTTGCCAAGGGTTAAGCCATAGCCGCGTGAAAGTGGCGATATTACCACAGAACCCGTTCTGCCGTCTTCGGATACTTCAGCTGTGATGGTTGGTTTGATAAATTCAAGCATTTAATCTTCCTCCTGAAAAGAGTATATTGTAATTTTGTCGGTTGTTTGAAGGCATTTTATCTTTTAAAAGACCTTGAAATGGCTAAAATACACCAATTTTTAATCAAACAAAAGTATTATAACACAATAATTTAGCTTTTGCAACTTTTTATCAGACCCTTATCGTAATACTTTAAATAAAATTTTT
>JAFWAM010000032.1 GCA_017507595.1 Clostridia bacterium | reverse complement strand
ATGGGGCAAGTGAAGTTTACTTCGTAAGTGAAGTTATCTTGCGGATAGTGAAGTTTTGCCTTCGGCAAAGTGGGCAAACTTAACTTCACTTGTGCGATAGCACGAACTTCACTGCAAAGCAACTTCACTTTCGCGTAAGCGAAAACTTCACTACATTTGCATTTGTGTCTACAAATGCAGTGCTTGTCAAGAAAAGAGGACAAAGAGTGTAAAAACATTCTCTGTCCATTTCCTGTCGGTAGGTAGTATATTCTATTGAATTTAAAACTGTCCTTAATGGCGCCGACCCTATAAATATAGAAGGATAAGCCGGCGGCTTTCTTTTTGGGGCTAATCTTCCTTTATAAGATTTTGATAGTAGCTGGCCCTGTCGGGGTTGCCGGACTTTAAATAAAGCTCGGATAAAAGCTCGTAAGTAGAGTTGAGGTTGCCCTGATAGGGCGCGCTGTCGCCGGTCGATTTAACAAGGTCTGTTAATATGCGCAGGCGCTTGTGTGCCGCTAAAATGGCCATATCAAGGTTATGGAAATCCTCTGCATAAGCGTTGGACAAGCGATAGTAAAAGACTGCAAGCTCCAGCTTGTTTTTGGGTGAGGGATCGTCGCGAACAATAGAAAGGTAAAGCCGTTTTTGCTTTTTAAGGGCATCAAGGGCCTTGTCAAGCCGCCCCCGGGGGACGTAGACCGTGGTGTAAATTTTATTCAGGGCCTTGCAAAGCCCGTATTTTTCAGCCTTTCCGCCCCTCCTTTTAAGATCTTGGGTTGCAAGCTCCAAAAGGCGCTGGGCGTAAACTGAAAATCTGCCGCTTTGGTCGGACCGCCACAGATCGCTGATGGCGTTTTCCAAAAGATCGCAATAAGCCGCCCTGTTCTTCCCGTCTTGGATATCCTTATTGAGGGCCTGTCTGGCAATCTTTTGTTGCTTTGCCGTCTTCAAGAGAAAATCCTTCGACGGGAGCACCCCAAGCCGTTTAAGATCGTTGGCCATATTGACGGCTTCCTGGTAATTTGCTTCGTGAAGCCAAGTGTTGCCGTCAACGTCGGCGGTGTGGGCGATGGCGTACATAAGCTGGATATTATAAAGGTTTTTATCAATAAGCTCTGCTAAGCGCTCGTTTTCCTCGCCGAGGGCCTTTGCCGCCTGTGCGCCCGCTAAATCGCCGGCGTCCTCCATGGCGTTAGATAGCAGCATATAGCTTGACTTCAGCATTTTTCTGATCTCACAGGTGTTGGCGTTTTTAAGGTGTGGCAAAAGGACGTTTACGGATCTTTCAAAGCAATCCTTTGCACTCGCGGGGAGCTTTTTTCTACGGTAAAATATGCCCATAACGGAAAAGCTTTCGCTCAAATTTAGGGCGACCCCGTAAGATCCTTGCTTACCTAAAAGGGTGTTTATAAGCTTGTTCACACTGTTAATAAAGGGCGCTGCCGAGGCAAGGTCCCATAAAAACAGATAGGATTTTGCAATAAGGTGATAAGTCTTTAAAAGTAAGCTTTTTACGGATACGTTATCGGTTTTTTTAGACAAAACCTCTAAAAACTGCGCAGATTTTTTAAATGTATTGATGCCGCCCTCACGGGTAAGAAGGGCTTTTTCCATCTCGCCGCGGCAAAGGAGGGCTTCCGCATATAAAAGCTTTATTTTTAAGCTTGCGTCAGCGGTGGCAAGGGGGGATAAGGCTTGATCGGCCTTTACAAAGGCGTCAAGGGCCTTGTTTATATCCTTGCTTTTACGGTAAAGCCTTCCGCGGACAAAATAAAGCCTTCCCAAAAGGCTGTTGAGCCGTGGGGTTTTAAGATTTTCCGAAAGGTAAAAAAGGAAGCTTTCGCATTGGTTAAGATCTCTTTCCGCGGAGGAAAGCCTTCCTTCCGCTGCGGCCTCGTCTGCCTGGGTTAAAAGGTTGTCAACGTAAACTGCGTTGGCGTGGAAGGTTCCCGTCATTGCAAAAAAGGCCTCTGCCATCATCCCGGCTCGCCCGCGGTAAAAATCCCGCTTGTGGACGTTGCCGCTGTTTTTATATTGGGTCACAAGGTGGTAATAGCAGGAAAGAAGCTCCTCCAAAAGGGTGGCGTCACGGGTTTCGTTGACGGTTTTTTCAAGGATGTCTGCGGCCTCGGTCAAAAGGGGCTCGGCAAGGCTTAAGCTGTTGGACTCAACGTAAACGCTGCCAAGGCTTTTAAGGCACAGGGCTCTTTTAAGCATGGGGGCAATTCCTTCGCCATCCATTTTTTTGCAAAGGGCAAGGGCCTTTTTAAAGCAGGATTTGGCTCGGCGCAGATTTCCTGCCTCAAAACGTATTTCACCCATGCGGCAATAGGCGTCAATCAAGCCGTCCGGTGAACAACCTTCGTGGAAATCGTAATTTTGAATTGCGGAGGCAAGGGCCATTTCGCCGTAGTGGGCAAAACGGGTATAGTCACCGTCAAGGCCGGAGATCTTGCTGAGCAAAAGATATACCTTGCAGTAAAGGGCGTGGCTATTTTCTTCGGGAAGATCGGGTATCAGCCCTTGGCAAAGCTTGAGCTTTTCCCTTGCCGCGGAATATTGGCAGAGATCGGCATAAAGCTCCCCACAGTAAAAAAGGGCGTCAAACAATTTTTGTTTATCAGGGCCGTTATCGCCCTCTTTTGATACAAGATCAATATATCTTTCCTGCAGGCGGGCGGCCTTAAGGTAATCTCTCTTTACCCCAACGCCTTCGCGGTAAATATCCACAAGTTTCAATGCGGCCTCAACAAGCCCGTCGTCAGCGGCGTCTTCAATAAGCCGTATACCGCGGGCGGGGTCGGTTTCCACGTCTATGCCGTAAAGGTAGGCAAGGCCAATAAAAAACTTATGCTCGGGATCGTTGCGGCACTCAAGGGCAAGACCTTTAAAAAGGGCGTTAAGCCGACTGTTAAGCTTGCCCTTGTCGTGGGCGTCCACGGGCGAGGGGATATTTAAAAAGCTTTTGTCAAGAAGGGCTTTATCCGTCGGTAAAAGCTCCGCAGGTAAGACGGGCTTTCCTGCGCCGAGGGCCATTGGGTATTCTACGTTGGCAACGTAATTTGCCTCGTTGACAAGGTTGGGGGTGACCGCAAGCAAAAACAGGTCGCACCCCAAAAGGGCGTCCTTTATGCAATCGTTGAAGTTTTCGCCGGGGACCAAAAACTCGTCATACCATATGGCCACGTCGCGAAAACGGGGATTTTTGTGGACGAGGCGCATAAGCTCCTCTGCGTGGCGCCTGTCCTTTTTGCGATAGCTTAAAAATACGTATGCGTCAAAGGCGTCCCTTATTTTTTTTGCAAGGTCGTCTTTAATAAGGGTTGAGGACAAAAAGGTTTTAAGCTTTTCCTCATAGCTTAGTCCCGTCGTGTCCTTTTTGTTGTTATAAAGGAACTGTATCTGGCCGCAGACCTTATTGAAAAGCTCCTCAAGGCCGCTTTCCTTCATAATGGGCAGGATGGGTACGTTGTTATCCACGGCAAACTTGAACTCCACGTCCAACGCAAGACTTGGGGTGGATAAAAAGGCGGTGGTGACGGGTATGACGAAAAGCTGCATCAGGGCAAGGTCGTCAAGGTGGTCGGGGGATACAACCTCCTCACCGTTCTCCCTGTACCAGACGGCACAGTCAAAAAGGTTTAAAACCTCGTCGGTGACCGATTTAAAATACTTTTTAAAGTCGTCCTTGTGACAGCAAAAATAAATCCTGGGCTTTCCCTGGGGGGATAGGTTGGATCTGGTTTTAAACTTCAGGCTTGCCATAGACTTTTCCTCAAATAAAAACGTGCTTTAACTGATTTTATCACAATACCGTAAAAATTGCAAGAAAAGTTTTTTATTTTTCTTGCTAATAAATGGCGCGGGCTTTTTGTTTTTTTGTTAAAAAGTCGGCCTATAGGACGGTTTTTGGCCTTATTTTTATAAGCAATAAGCAGTAGATAAAACAAAAAAGCAACTTTTCTTCAGCCCCTGCGTTTTTTTATAGTAGGGGCGGTCATTGCTTTTTCAAATATGCCGCCACATCTTATCTTTCGGCGTGGTAAAATGCAAAAAGTCGGCCTAT
>JAFWAM010000031.1 GCA_017507595.1 Clostridia bacterium | reverse complement strand
CTGTCAAAGCTGAGGTCGTCAAGGGCGACGGGCGTGCCACCGCCAACGTACACGCCGCGAAGGTTTTTAATAAGGGGCTTTGCGGCCTCAATTTCCTTAATAAGTCCGTCTATATACTCGTTAATGCGCTTTTCCTTGGAAATTTCGTTGGAGATAAAGGAGCAATAAGCACACCTTGTGGGGCAAAACGGAACGGACACAAACAGCCCGCAATTGTCGGGATTCGTGTCGTATATCCCCTTTTGGGTTTCAAGAATTTTACCGATAAGTGCGGTCTTTTCCTTACTGACGCACATGGTGTCAAGAAAGAAGCTTTTATAGTCCTCCTGGGCGTAGGCAAGCTTGGTTGGTCTTATGCCCGTCAAAGCGCCCCAAGGGAGGGCCTCACCCGTGTGGGCGGAAAGGGCCTTATATAACGATAGCTTGGCATACCTTTTGGTAAGCCTTTTAATATTAAGCTGATCACCCACTAAAAAATCGTAGGTGAAGGGATAAACGCTTTCACCTACCGTAACGGTAATATTGACTTTTTCGCCCTCGGAAAAGATCAGGCTTACGGCAGCGCTGTCAACGGAAGAAAACTCGTTGACCACCTCCATAAGATCACTTTCGTATTGGGTCAGGTTGGTTTTTATCATAATTTGAGCCTGAAATTGATCGAATTTTGTTAAAAAGTCCCTCTATAGGTTGATTATTGCCACTTATTTGGGGGCTTTACTGCCTATCTTGACACGTAAGGGTTAAAGCGCTTTTCAAAATCAAGGGTAGAGTCCTCACCGTGGCCGGGGAAGACTTTATAATTAAAATCTCGGCCTATAAGTCGGTTAATCGAGGTTTTAAGCTCCTCTCGGTCGCCACCGGGCAGGTCCGTCCTGCCGACGGAAAGATGGAAAAGGGTATCGCCCGTAAACATAAATTCACCCGTGATAAGTGTGACCGATCCTTTTGTGTGACCGGGGGTTTTAACAACCTCGAAGGTCATATCGCCAAAGGTTACGGTGCCCTCCTCCAAGGTAAGGCAGTCGGTGACCGGGGTGTACTTAAAGCCCGCAAGGGTCGCAAGACAGTCCTTTTGGGATAAAAGCATATGGCGGTCCTCTTCACTCACGTAGAGAGGGATATTTCTGTCTGCCGCTGATTTGGCGCCCAAAATATGATCAAAGTGGCCGTGGGTAAAAATAACGGCAAGTGGCGTAAGACCGTTGGCGGATAAAATGGACTCAATTTGAGAAAAGTCCCCGCCGAGGTCGATTATCACGCAATTTTTGCTGTCATCAGCCACGATATATGTGTTTTGATCCATTGGGTAAAATACGTGCTTTATAACCTTCATTAACCTAAAGTCCTGTATGCGTCTAAAATTTCGGGATTGTCAAGAAGCTTTTTAAGAAGCTTATCCAAATCCTCTTTTTTGTTGAGCCTTACCGTCATATCGGCAAGGGAATAATGATTCTTCATGTCGATCCTGCCGTTAAAGGACAGGGTGAAAAGGCCAAGGTACTGACAGCTTGATGAAACTATGGCCATAAGGGGTGCGTTTTCGGTGGCGGTTACCTTCAGGCTTACCACGTAGCTTTCCGCGGCCTTGCCGGTCCACTCCGCAGGGAGGATCCTTTCTCGGTCCTCGTTTTGCATATTGGGACAGTCCTCACGGTGGACGGTGACCCCCCTACCCCTTGAAACGAAGCCTATTATCTTGTCGCCGGGAACGGGATTGCAGCAGCCTGCAAACCTAATAAGAAGCCCGTCAACCCCTTTAATCTTAACGTCCCCGCCCATGTGGGAGCGCTTTACCGTAGTATCGCTTTTGGCGATAAACTCCTCAAGGGGCTTAGCCTTCTTTTCGATATCAATAAACTTGTAAACAACCTGCTGAGGAGATACCGCACCGCAGCCAACGGCGGCGTACATCTCGTCGGGGGTATTGAAGTTCATCTTCTCAGACACCCTTTCAAAGGTGGCGTTTGTCAATAAATTTGAGAAGACGTATCCCCTGTTTTTGGCCTGAGCGTCAAGCATGGATTTGCCGATCTTAATATGCTCGTCAACCATGGTGCGCTTGAAAAACTGCTTGATCTTTGCCTTTGCGGAAGGCGTTTGGGCAATCTTAAGCCAGTCCCATGACGGCCCCTTGGAGCTTTTATTGGTGATAATTTCAACAACGTCGCCCGTTTCAAGGGTGGCGTTTAAGGGGACGATCTTGCCGTTTACCTTGGCGCCGACGCATTTATTGCCGACCTCGGTATGGATACGGTAGGCGTAGTCAATGGGGGTTGCACCGCTGGACATACTGACGACCTCGCCCTTGGGGGTGAAAACTAAAACCTCCTGATTGTAGACGTCGCCCTTTAAGGTTTCCACAAAGTCGGTGGATTTGACGCCGGGCTGCCACTCCATGACCTCCCTTATCCAGGAAAGCTTTTTATCAAAGGAGTCCTCGTCGGACTTATTTTCCTTATACTTCCAATGGGCGGCGATACCGTATTCAGCCGTTTTGTGCATATCAAAGGTACGGATCTGGATCTCGAAGATCTGGCCGAAATCGGTTACGACCGTGGTGTGAAGGCTTTGATACATATTAAGCTTTGGTATTGCGATATAATCCTTGATCCTGCCGGGGATGGGCGCCCATTTTTTGTGGATCTTACCGAAAATTTCGTAGCACTCGTCAACGGTCTGAACGATTACCCTTACTGCGGTAAGATCGTAAATCTCATCAAGGCCCTTGTTTTGGTTTTTCATCTTTTTGTAGATGGAATAAAAGTGCTTGCGGCGGCCGAAAACCTCGCCTTTTATGGATGAGGAGGCTAAAATTTCCTTAATTTCGGCAACGGTGCTATCCAAAAACCGCTGTTTTTCGTCAACGCGGTTGTTTACGTTGTTCAAAAGGTATTCGTAAGCCTCGTTATCTATATATTTTAATGATAGATCCTCAAGCTCACACTTTATGGTGGACACACCAAGCCTGCCGGCAAGGGGTGCGTATATATCTAAAGTTTCGTGAGCGATGGCAAGCTGGCGGGTAAGGGACAAGTAGTTGAGTGAACGCATATTGTGAAGCCTGTCGGCAAGCTTTATGATTATCACCCTGATGTCGTTGGCCATGGAAACGAAAATCTTTTTGAAATTTTCGGCTTGCTCCTCCTTTTTGGACTTGAACTCGATTTTTTCAAGCTTGGTCACGCCCTGTACGAGAAGCAAAATCTCATCGCCGAACTCACGGGAAATATCACCCTCCGATACGGGGGTGTCCTCAATGGTGTCGTGAAGAAAAGCAGCGCAAATGGTGGCGTAATCCATACCAAGGTCCACAAGTATCTTGCTTACGGCGCAGGGGTGAACGAAATATTCCTCACCGCTGGCCCTTTTCTGACCCTTGTGGGCGTCCCTGGCAAAGTAAAACGCCTTTAATATTACCCGCGATTCCTCCTCGGGATAGATTTTTTTGATCTCGTCTAAAATTTCGTACATGTTAGCTCTTTAATTTTTCCACTTCCTGATAAATTCTTGACATGGAAAGCGGACTTTTTGCGTTCTGGACCTGTCTTAAGGCGCCGCGGGTTATGGTAAAGAAGCCAAGCTCCATAAAGACCTCCAAAACGAAAAGTGTTTGCATCTTTTTGTAGCCAAGGTCGTATTTGAGGACAAAATCCACGGTGGAATTGACAAAAACACGGCCAAGCTTGGAAATTCTTCTGAAAATATCTGCAAAAGTTTCCTTGCGGACGTCCAAATCGGCGTAGTTAAAGGCCCAATTTGTTCGGTTGATAAAGGTTTCGGGCATGTCCTCAACGTAATTAACCTTGCCCAAAGGTCTGTCCAGATATACTATCTTGCGGTAGCCCTTTATCTGGTTGCCCGAAAAGCCTACCACAACGTTGTTGACAAGATTCCTGCCGGCGGAAAGATGTAAATATCTCTCCATTTTCTCTAAGGCGGGATATTTTTTAAGATTTTCTATATTGTATAAGGCAAATATGGTGCCAAAATGCTCTCTTTCGGCGGTGGAAACAAGGCT
>JAFWAM010000030.1 GCA_017507595.1 Clostridia bacterium | reverse complement strand
GTTAATAATTGGTTCTTCGGCTTTTTACAGATGTGGTTTACTTACACGTCTTTACTGCTCATCATCCTTTATCCATTTTTCAATGCAAGATCACAAAGGGCACACGTTACCTTTTTCGCCCTTCCCGTTGCGGCGCTTAATACTGCGTTTTTATTTAATCACGTTACGGCCGTTTGCGGGCCATCCGGTGCATTTTCGGCAAGAAGCATTCTCCTTTCAGCTGAAACAGGTATTTTGCTCGGATACTCGCTTTATGTTGCCATTTTCGGACAAGGGGAGAGACTCTTAAAGGGCAAAGGCGCTTTGTGGGCGGTTGCTGCTTTGGTCGGTATGCTTATTTGCTCCGCGCCAAACTACACTCTGCAGTTTTTCCTTACGAAGGGATCCTTTGCGATGACGGCCTTTGATATGAACATATATCACAGGATCTACGTTTATCCCATTGTCATCATACCCATCGCGTTATACTTTATTTTAAAGGACCTGCCGTTGGAAACTAAGCGCTACGTCCTCCTTTATTACTCCTTGGGTATTTTGATTGGCTTAATGCAGTCACAAAAGTTTAAAAACTTCGGTGACGTAACGGCCTTACCCTTGCACCTTTGCAGCACGGCACTTTTTATAACGCCAATCTGCTTGACGTTCCGTTTAAAAAAGCTTTTTTACTTTACTTATTTCATTAACGTTTTAGGTGCGCTTTTGGCTATAACAATGCCAAACTATTCCAACGGCGGCATTATCGTTAACGGTACGGTTGAATTTTTCCGCTCCCACTATCAGGCGTTCTTTATGCCGTTGCTTACAGTTGGTGTCGGCGTTTTTGAAAGGCCCCGGATGAAGGAGTTTAAATACTCGCTTGTGGCTTTTACGGTATATTTCTTTTCTATCGTATTGATCAACGCCTGGTTCACAAACTACAACCCCGACGTCGACTATTTCTTCGTTAACAGCAATTTCATTGCGGACAAGCTTGGCACCTGGGCGGAAAATTTAAGAAACTTCACTTTAGATTTTAACGTCGGCAGCTTAAACTTTAAGCTTTATCCTGCCTACCAGATACCTTACTTTTTGGTATATTTTGCAGCTTCGTTTGGCGTATGGTTCGTTTACGAGCTTGCTTACGGAGTTGTCAAAAGCTGGCAGGACATTGCTGACAGAAATAAAAAGATTTCACTTGACAGACTTGCATTTTTATCCCAGCTTAACGGAAGAGAGGAGGATGAGCCTTTAAACATGGAAGGAACAAATAAGCTTGTTTTGAAAAACTTCACAAAGCGTTACGGCAAATCCGACGTCTACGCAGTAAAGGATGCCAATTTAGAGGTTGTCGGCGGTGAAATTTTTGGATTCCTGGGCCCCAACGGCGCAGGTAAGTCCACCATTATCAAGAGCATAGTAGGTATTCAGACCATCACAGGCGGCGCGATCGAGGTATGCGGTTATGACGTATCCAAACAGCCCGTCATGGCAAAGAGGCAGATTGGCTTCGTGCCCGATCATTACGCCCTTTATGAAAAGCTTACCGCAAGGGAATATATCAACTACATTGCCGACCTCTATCACGTTTCTCAGGAGGATCGCGACGCCCGTCTTAACAACTTTATCAAGCTTTTTGAGTTTGAAAGCGCCATTGATAACCAGATCAGGACCTATTCACACGGCATGAAGCAAAAGGTCACCATTATGTCTGCGCTCATTCACAATCCCAAGGTATGGATTTTGGACGAGCCCTTGACCGGCCTTGACCCAAACAGCATTTTCCAGGTTAAGGAATGTATGCGTCAGCACGCAGAGGCAGGCAATATCGTATTTTTCTCAAGTCACATTATCGACGTCGTAGAGCGTATCTGCGACAGGATCGCCATTATTAACAAGGGTCAGATCCAATGCGTCGAAAGCATTAAGGATTTAGAGGAGAGAAATATACTGCTCGAAGATTACTACATGGGCGTTATTGAAAATTCCAACGTCAAAGCGATTGCCGTTGAAGAATAATTTGCTTTAAGGATTTTTTCGTAAAATGAATTTCAAGGGAATAAAAACACTCGTCATGAT
>JAFWAM010000029.1 GCA_017507595.1 Clostridia bacterium | reverse complement strand
GCCCCCCAAAAAACAAGACGTGAAAAAAGGCAGACCGAGGTCTGCCGTTGGGCTTGGGCTTTTTCAGATCAAAATGCAGATAAGACCCGATTTGTTTTCGTTGACGGCGCGGGTGACGACACGTCTTAATTTGGTCCTCATATTATCGGGAAGGGTGGTACAGCGGCGGCTGAGCTCCTCTGTGACGGTGTCTCTTAAGGTGCGACCGAAAACCTTGGTGGAATAGCCCTCGCGCCCCATTTGCTCAACGAAGTCCTCACACTGGATCTTGCTGCCGCAGACGGGATCGACCTCCACCTTGACGTCGGTGCGGATAACGTGAAGGCTTTTGGCGTCCGCCTTGAGTCTTACGCAATACTGCCCTGCCTTTTTGACTATCTCGGGCTCACAAACTGCGCTTGTGTCAAGGTCGGCACACACTATGCCGTAGCCGGTTTCCTCGGCGCTGTCCAAAGCATCCTTAAGTCGGTCGTAGCTTAGCTTGACGTGGGAAAGGGTCTTGACGTAATCTAAAAGTGAAGCCTCGTTATCGATATTCTGACCGGAGGCTTCGCTTAAGGCCTTATAAAAAATCCCCTCTTTTGCCCGCGCCGTCATTTGGACGCGGCCGGTTGCCATATCAGCCTCAAAATCCTCGATTGGTAAGAAAATTTCACTATCGTCGAATATTTTTTCTAACCACGAGCAGCTTTTCATCCTGTCGATCTTGGTCATAAATTCCCTTACCCGCTGCAATACGCCCTGTAAAATTTCGCCGTCTTTAGGAAGAGTCTGCATCCAAAGCGGAAGGTCAAGATCAAGGATACGGAGGGGGAACTCCTCTAAAAGCTTGATTAAAACGTATTCGCAATCCTCCCTTGTAAGATCCTGGACGTTTAAAGGAAGAACTGTTACGCCGTGCTTTTTGGATATGGCGTCACAGGTCTTTTTTGTCTTTTCGTCATGGGGGGATTGGGTGTTAAATATGACGATAAACGGCTTATTGATGGACTTTAGCTCGCTGATGACCCTGTCCTCTGCCCCGACGTAGTTTGATCTTGGGATGTCGGTAAAGCTGCCGTCACAGGTGACGACGACGGCTATTGTGGAGTGGTCCGACACCACCTTTTGGGTGCCGTATTCCGCCGCCTTGTAAAATGGCATGGGGCTATCCTGCCAAGGGGTTGAAACAAGCCTTTGCTTGCCGTCTTCACTGGTGCCAAGGGCCCCTTCCACAACGTAGCCCACGCAATCGATAAGCCTTACGCGGGCGCTTTTTTTGCCCACGCGTATCTGGACGGCCTCACCGGGGACAAACTTGGGCTCTGTAGTCATAATGGTCTTACCCGTTGCAGATTGGGGCATTTCGTCCACGGCTATCACCCGCTTTTTTGTCGACATATTGGGAAGAACTATTTCTTCCATAAACTTTGTAATAAATGTAGACTTACCCGTCCTTACCGGGCCGACGACGCCCACGTATATATCGCCGTCGGTACGGGTTGCGATGTCGCCGTAAATATCGTATTCTGCCATATTTTCCTCCGAAAACTTAAATGCTATAACCTAATGTATGAGGACGAAAAGTTTTTTATGAATGGACGGCTTTCAATATTTATATAAATTTAATTAATTTTCTTGACAACGGCAGTTTGAGGTGTTATACTTTTTTTACGTAAAAAATTGGGTAATAAGATAAAAAACAAATTTTGTAATATGGCAGTCAAAAAGTTTATTAAAAAAATGGAAAAAACACATCAAGCAATTTTAACAGATATCAAAGGTATGGAAAAATTGCAATGCTTAGGAAATACTGGTGCAATGATTACAAGCAATCACTTTAATCCATTTGATTGCTATCCTATAATAAAAATGATGCACAAGTTAAAAACAAAAAGAAAATTAAGAGTTGTTATCGCAGAGCATAATTTTGCTGGTGGTCAAGGATTTTATGGACTTATTTTTAGACATTATAACACAATTCCGTTGGCACAAAACCCAAGAGTTATGGTAGAATGTATGAAAACAGTTGAGCATTATCTAAACAAAAAAGACTTTGTTCTTATTTACCCAGAACAAGCATTGTGGGAAAACTATCGCAAG
>JAFWAM010000028.1 GCA_017507595.1 Clostridia bacterium | reverse complement strand
TTTATTACGGGCAAATTATTTTTAAATTGCAAGCTTAACTACGACGGGGAGGACGTTTACGTTGAAGCTTTAACGTATACGGAGGTGCCTCAGCTGCATCAATGGATGCCGTATAACAGCGAGCCGGTGCGCCACGGCTATACCTTTAAGGGCTGGGCGACGGAAAGGGACGGCACCGTCGTATATACGATGGAGCAGCTTTTATCCTATACGGGTGACGGCTGGCCCGACGACCCAAAGGCCGACAAGACGCCCGTCGTACCTTACGGCACCACCCTTTACCCCGTGTGGGAAAGTGCGTGAAAAATAACTTTAATTGCAAGATAATCGGCTTATAGCCCGATTTTTATAAGAATATTCAAAAAAACAGTTAAAAGGCAACAGTAAAGGGAGGACGTTTTTTCGTCCTCCCGTTTGTTACGTTAATATGTTTTTTATCCGCGGCGCCAGGTTGACGGCTGCATAAGGATTATCATGGGGAAGATCTCAAGCCTGCCCGCCAGCATATCAAAGGTCAGGATCAGCTTGGAATACCACGCGTATCCCGAATAATTCATCAGCGGTCCCACGCTGCCAAAGCCCGGGCCGACGTTATTAAGGCAGGTTATGGATGCGGATATGTTGGTAAGTAAATCAAACCCGTCCACCGAAAGTATAATGGTCGTGACGACCACAAGGGCAAACCAAAGTGACAAAAAGGTTTGTGCGTTGTGCAGGGTAAGGCTGTCAACGGCCTCGTCTTCAAACTTGATGGTATTTACGCTTCTTGGGTGTAGGGTCTTTTTTATGTCCCTGATGCAGGTTTTAAAAAGAAGCGTTATCCTACCCATTTTTATGCCGCCGCCGGTGGAGCCGGCCATTGCGCCGCAAATCATGACGACAAAAAGTATCGCCTTTGAAAAAGTCGGCCATTTATCAAAGTCCACGTTGTTGGATATACCCGTGGTGGAGCTTATTGCCGTCACGTGGAAGGCCGCATCCTTCAGCGCGCCGCCTAAGGACGCGTACGTTTCCTTACAGGCCGCGTAAAGATTTACGGTGACAAGGGCTATGGCCGCAAAGATCATTATTGCGTACCATCTCAGCTCCTCACTTTTAAAGGCCTTTTTGGCGCTTCCCACAAGGATAAGGTAATAAACGTTAAAGTTTATACTGAAAAGGAACATAAACACGGATATTACCACCTCGACGTAAACGCTGTTATAAGCCGCAACGCCGTTATTGGTGATAGAAAAGCCGCCCGTGCCTGCCGTTGAAAATGAAATCATTACCGAGTCAAACGCAGGTACCCCTCCAAAAAGGAGCATCAAAAACAGCACGACGCTCATGGCGACGTATATGCCGTAAAGTATCCTTGCCGTGTAAGACATCTTTGACACCAGCTTGGATGCGGTGGGCCCGGGGGACTCCGCACGGTAAATGTGCATTGCACCATCGCTTTTTGGTATTACCGCCAAGACGAAGACAAGCACGCCCATGCCCCCAAGATAGTGGGTAAAGGACCGCCAGAAAAGTATACAGCGGGGTAAGGCCTCCACGTCGGAAAGCACCGACGCACCCGTGGTGGTAAAGCCCGATGCCGTTTCAAAAAGGGCGTCGATATAGTTTGGTATGGCGCCGCTTATAACAAAGGGCACCGCCCCCACCAGCGAAAGGAAAAGCCACGCAAGGGCAACGATAACGATACCCTCCTTGGCAAGAAGGCTTTTTTCCCTCGGCCGAATAAGGCTCATCAAAAGCCCCACCAGTATAAGTCCTGCCGCGGGATAAACGAAGCTTTGCCAAAAGGCCTCTCTATATATGAAGTTGATAATAAGGGGCAACAAAAGCAGTACGCCTGCAATCAAAAGTGTCTTGCCCAAAACGTTAATAACAACTTTATAGTTCATAAGTATCTTTTCTTTAAAAAATTTATCTTAAAATCTGCTCCAGATCGTTTATGTCCTTTTCGGTTGTGACGACGATCACCTTGTCGCCCTGCATAAGATAGGTTTCGCCCGAGGGGAGGATAAACTCCTCGTCCCTTACGATGCCGCCGATCAAAACCTCGCGGCGGATCTTTAAGGATTTCAAGGGTACACCCTTGTTTTTGAATTTTTCGCCTACGGTAAACTCAAGGGCCTCTGCCTTTTCCGAAATTTTATATAAGGCGTTCAGTCCCTCGCCGGAGCTTGACATCCTCGACCTTATAAACTGCAAAATGTGGTTTGCAATGACCGTGTGGGGGGATACCACCGATTCAAGGCCAAGGTTTTTGACCATTTTAAGTATAGACGTACGGTTGACCTTGGTTATTACCTTGTAAACCTTTTTCTGGGCGGCGTAAAGGGAAATCAGCACGTTCTCCTCGTCGATGCCCGTCAGGGTAACGCAGGCGTTGGCCGCGTCTATCCTTTCCTCGTCCAAAACGCTTTGGTCGGTGCCGTCGCCGCACAAAATCGTCGTCTGTGAAAGGCTTTCAGAAAGCTCCTTACACCGTTTGGGGTCAATGTCCAGGATCTTTACGGCAACGTCCGTGCCCTCAAACTCACGGGCAAGATAATACGCCGTCCTTGATCCGCCAACGATAAACACCGATTTGGAACGGCGCTTGAAAAGATGATTCTTCTTGGAAAATAAGACGAGGTCGCTTTCAGAGGCAATTATGTGGACGGAGTCATTTTCCGCCACCACAAAGTCGCCCTTGGGTATAAATACCTTATTGCCCCTTGTGACGAGGGCAAACAGCACCTTGACGTAGCTTTCTTTTAGGATATTCTGTACCGACCGGCCGATAAGGGGATGGCCGTCTTCGATATGGAACTCCAAAAGCTTGGCCTTTCCGCCGGCAAAGCTTTCAACGCCCACCGCCGATGGGAACTTCAAAAGGTTGGCAATTTCCACCGCCGTGCGGTATTCGGGGTTAAAGACCATATCAAGGCCGAGGACCGACCGTATGGTTTCCATTTCCTCAAAATACTCGGGGCTTCTTACCCTGGCAACCGTGTTTTTCGCCCCAAGCCTTTTGGCCATAACGCAGCTTAAAACGTTAAGCTCGTCGCGGGACGTGCACGCAATAAAAAAGTCGGCGTCAGAAACCTCTGCATCCGTCAAAACGCTTCTTTCAACACCGCCACCGACGACGCCCTTTACGTCATATTTGTTGACGAGGGCCTCGACCCGTTTGTAGTCAATATCCACGATAACTATGTCGTGGTTGGACTTTGAAAGGTATTCAACCATCTTTTCGCCGACCTTGCCGACGCCAATAAGTACAATTTTCATACTTATATCATAACACAAAACAAAAAAAAGTCAACGCCCTTTTTACAAGGTTTTGACTTTTTATTATATTATTTTACTTAATAGTTTATTTATACCCCCGCGGCCTTTT
>JAFWAM010000027.1 GCA_017507595.1 Clostridia bacterium | reverse complement strand
TGTCACAGGAGATGAAGGCGCCGTCACGCATGACGGTCACGTCGTCGGAGATAGCGAGGATTTCCGCCATCTTGTGCGAAATATAAATAATGCCGCAGCCCTTTTTCTTAAGGGAATCCTGAACAAGCTGTGGATTTTCACAAATAAGTTTGATATCGAGCATAGTTTACCTCAACTTAAAATTGTCATTAATTTACATATATTATAGACCATTTGAATTTTGTTTGCAATTATTTTGGGGGCAGTAAGTAAAAGGTCGGGTATTTTATTTGCCAAAAGTTTGCATTATGTGATATAATCACCCTGCTAAAATCAGGTGATATTATGAAAATTTATAACACTTTAACAAGAAGAAAGGAAGATTTCGTTCCCCTTCAGGGGAATAAGGTAAATATGTACGCCTGCGGCATTACCGTTTCGGGTGAGGCCCACATCGGTCACGCCTATCAGGCCTTGGTGTACGATATCGTAAGAAATTACCTTATTTACCTTGGGTACGACGTTACTTATACGAGAAATTACACCGACGTTGACGATAAAATTATCGCCAAATCCCACGAGACGGGTATCCCTGCCGACAAGTACGCCGCACAGATGATCAAAAATATTGACGCGGTCATGTCAAGATTTGGCGTTGGCGAGCCCGACAAATGGATGAAGGCCACACAGAACATCGGTAACATCATTAAGTTTATTAAGCAGCTTATCGAAAAGGGTCACGCCTATCCCACCCCCGACGGAAGCGTTTACTTTTCGGTTGAAAGCTTCAAGGGCTACGGCGCGCTTTCAAACCGCAGGATAGAGGATATGCTTGACGGGGTAAGGGTATCCAACGACGAAAGCAAGGTCGCACCCCTTGACTTTGCCCTTTGGAAGGCAGCCAAGGAAGGTGAAATTGCCTGGGCGTCACCCTGGGGTATGGGCAGGCCCGGCTGGCATATAGAATGCTCCGCCATGAACAAGGCCGCCTTTGGCGATCAGATAGACATCCACGGCGGCGGAAGGGATCTTATCTTCCCCCATCACGAAAATGAAATTGCCCAGACCGAGGCCCTTACGGGTAAAAGGTTTGTTAAATACTGGATGCACAACGGCCTTATCAAGGTCAACGGTCAAAAGATGAGTAAGTCTTTAGGTAACTCACTTTTACTTTCAGACCTTCTCGACAAGTACAGCGCAGAGGCAATCAAGTTCGCCCTTTTGGAAACCTCTTATCGCAACGATATCAACGTTACGGATAATATGTTCCCCGACGCCGAAAAGCATATGACTGATTTTTACACGGTCATAAACGCCGTTGAAGAAAGCACCCTTTCGCCCGTTGACGGCTTCGAAACGGGCGTTAAGGCGGGCTTTGAGGGGGCAATGAGCGACGACTTTAACACGGCGCTTGCTCTTGCAAATCTTTACGGCTATATAAAAACCGCCAAGGCTTATCTTAACAAGGGCGACGGCAGGGCTGTAAACTTTGTAGAGGACGTTAAAAAATACTACGCCGTTTTAGAGCTTTTCAAGACCCCGTCAAAGGAATACCTCAGCCGCTTTACAAAGGACGAGGACAATAAGGAGATAATGCTTCTTGCCGACCAGATGCAAAAAGCAAGGCTTAATAAAGACTATCAGACGGCGGATATGATCCGCGCAAAGATAGGCGAGATGGGCTATCAGGTAATGATCTCAAAAGAAGGCGTTACAGTTAAAAAAATCTAAAAAAGGCCGTTAACCGACCTATAAGCCCACTTTTTTGGGGCAATAAATACAGACAGATACTTTTAAGAGGATATATATGAAGAAAATCACTGCTGAACAGTTAAGACAGTTATACTTGAAATTTTTTGAAAGCAAGGGTCACAAGATCATCCCGTCTGCAAGCCTTATACCCGAAAACGACCCGTCGGTTTTATTTACGACGGCAGGCATGCATCCGCTTGTTCCATACCTTTTAGGTGAAAAGCACCCGGCCGGCACAAGGCTTACCGACGTGCAAAAATGCGTAAGAACGGGTGATATTGACGAGGTTGGTGACCTTTCCCACCTTACCTTTTTCGAAATGCTTGGCAACTGGTCCCTTGGGGATTACTTCAACAAGGAGGCCATCAGCTGGAGCTTTGAGTTTTTAACAAGCCCCGACTATCTGGGCATCCCCGTTGAAAATCTTGCCGTTACCGTATTTGCCGGTGACGAGGACGCCCCCCGCGACGAGGAAAGCGCCGCCAAGTGGGCAGAGTGCGGCCTTCCCAAGGACAGGATATTCTATCTTCCCAAAAAGAATAACTGGTGGATCGCCGGCAAGACAGGTCCCTGCGGCCCCGATACGGAAATGTTCATTGACCGCGGCACCCCCAAGTGCAGCGATGGCTGTGATCCCTCCTGCGATTGCGGCAAATACCTTGAGATCTGGAACAACGTCTTTATGCAGTTTTACAAAAACGAGGACGGCACGTATTCAAAGCTCAAGCAGAAAAACGTTGACACGGGTATGGGCCTTGAGCGTACCTTATGTATCTTAAACGGCGTTGAAAGCGTTTACGATACGGAGCTTTTCGATGAAGCCAAGGCTAAAATTTACGAGCTTACAGGCAAGGCCTACGGCGAGGACGCCGAGGTCACAAGGGCGTATAGAATTATTCTTGACCACGTAAGGACGGCAACCTTCCTTATCGGCGATACGAGGGGGATCGTTCCTTCCAACGTTGACCAGGGCTACGTTTTACGCCGCCTTATCCGCCGCGCCGTAAGATTTGGCAGAAACATTAATCTTCCCGAAGGCAGCCTTGCAAAGATTGCAAAGTGCTACGTTGAAAAATATAAAAACGCCTATGAGGAGCTTGAAGTAAACAGCGAAAAGATTTATAACGAGCTCAACAAGGAGGAAGAAAAATTCTCCAAGACCCTCACAGACGGCCTTAAGGAGTTCAATAAGGTTGTTACCCATATTCAGGGCACGACCTTCCCGGGTAAAACGGCCTTCCGTCTTTACGACACCTTCGGCTTCCCCCTTGAGATCACCCAGGAGCTTGCTAAGGAAAAGGGCTTTACCGTTGACGTTGACGGCTACAACAATGCCTTCAGTGAACATCAGAAAAATCCTCACAGGTCAGCGAGCAGAAGTTTAAAGGCGGTCTTGCCGACACCGGCGAGCAGACCGCAAGGCTTCACACCGCAACCCACCTTATGCAGGCGGCCCTTAAAAAGGTTCTTGATCCGTCAGTTTCACAAAAGGGTAGCAACATCACCGTTGAAAGGCTTCGCTTTGACTTTAACTTTGATCGCCCCATGACAAAGGAAGAGATC
>JAFWAM010000026.1 GCA_017507595.1 Clostridia bacterium | reverse complement strand
GCGTCGTGGTTGCCCTGCTCTATGATCCTTCCCTTTTCCATGACCATAATATTATCGGAGTTTCTTATGGTGGAAAGTCTGTGGGCGATAACGAAAACAGTTCTTCCCTTCATCAGGTTATCCATACCGCTTTGGACGATGGATTCCGTACGGGTATCGATGCTGGAGGTGGCTTCGTCCAAGATCATAACGGGCGGATCGGCAACGGCAACGCGTGCAATTGACAAAAGCTGTCTTTGACCCTGGGATAGGTTGGAGCCGTCAAGGGTCAATACCGTGTCGTAGCCGTTGGGCAGCCTTGTAATAAACTCATGAGCGTGAACCAGCTTTGCCACGGCGTATACGTCCTCGTCGGTGGCCTCAGGGTTGCCGTAGCGGATATTTTCCCTTACGGTGTCGGTAAAAAGGTTAACGTCCTGTAAAACCACCCCAAGGGAGCGCCTTAAGTCGTCCTTCTTTATCTTATTTATATTTATGCCATCGTAACGGATTTTGCCATCGTCAATGTCGTAAAATCTGTTGATAAGGTTGGATATGGTGGTCTTGCCCGCCCCCGTCTGGCCGATGAGGGCAACCTTGGTGCCGGGCTCCACCTCAACCGTGACGTCGTATAAGACCTGCTTTTTGCCGTCGTAAGAGAAGTCAACTTCCTTAAGCTGAACGTGGCCTTCTACCTTGCTGTAGGTAAGGGTGCCGTCGCCGTGGGGGTGCTTCCACGCGTAGAACCAGTCCCCTGACTGACCCTCTACAATCTCATCCCCCTCGTAATGGGCCTTGACTAAGGTTACGTAGCCGTTGTCGGCCTCGGGCTCGCCGTCCATAAGCTCAAAGACCCTTTCCGCCCCCGCAAGGGCCATAATAACAGAGTTGAACTGCTGTGAAACCTGGTTGATGGGTCTTGTGAAGGATCTTGAAAGAAGAAGGAAGGTTGAAACAAGTGCAAATGCCGCAAAGGTGTTGCCCGTGTCGTTTACCGTCAGAATGCCTGCGTTGGCCATAAGCCCCCCTGCAACGGCAAGGATAACGTACTGCAAATAGGTAAGGTTTGCCATAACGGGCATAAAAATGTTTGCGTACTTGTTGGCGCTGGTGGAGTTATTGTTAAGCTCCTCGTTGAGCTTGTCAAAGGCCTCCTTATTTTCGTCCTCGTGGCAGAAGACCTTGATGACCTTTTGGCCGTTGATCATTTCTTCAATATAGCCGTTAAGCTTACCGACCGACCTTTGCCTTGCCACAAAGTAGTAGGCGCTTTTACTGCCCAAGGCCTTGATGACGAAGAACATGGCAAAAACCGTAAGCAACACTATAAGGGTAAGCTGCCAGCTTTTGATGAACATTTCCACAAGGCAAACTATAATGGTAACAAGTGAGGAGAATATATTGGGGATGCTTCGGCCGATAAGTTCCTCCAAGGTGTCGGTGTCGTTGGTAAACCTGCTCATTGTCTCGCCAAAGGTGTGGGTGTCAAAATACTTGATGGGAAGCCTTTGCATCCTTGCGAACATCTGATTTCTTATATCGCGCAAAACGCTTTGGGAGATTATGACCGTAAGCTGGTTGTATACGCCTGTGGCAATAATGCCGAGGACGAATATAACAGCCATTTTGATAACCACCTGCAAAACGCCGCCCATGGTGGCCTGATAGCCGGGTATGGTCTTCAGGCCGTCAAGCTGAACGCCTATTGCAAGGGACAGATCCTCCATAAGGGACATGCTTTGAATGGACGCGTAGCTTGAAAGGATAATAAGCGCAAGAGCAATGACGAACTTTACGCCGTGGCCGTGAAGAATGTACCCTAAGACCCTTGACATGGTTTTGCCGGGATTTTTGACCTTCATTGGGGATTTTTGATTAGTTGTTGCCATCAAAATCACCTCCTTCCTGCTGGGAAAGGTAAACCTCGCGGTAGATATCGTTATTTTCCATAAGATAGTCGTGGTTGCCAACGCCGTTTACACGGCCGCCGTCAAGGACGATTATTTTGTCTGCGTCCATAACGGAAACTATCCTTTGGGCAATGATAATTTTGGTTGTTTCGGGGATAAACTCCTTAAAGCCCTGCCTGATGGCGGCGTCGGTTGCCATATCCACGGCGCTTGTGGAGTCGTCCAGTATTAAAATTTTGGGGTTTGACATAAGGGCCCTTGCAATGCAAAGCCGTTGCCTTTGCCCGCCCGAAAGATTGGCGCCGCCCTGCTCCACGTGGGTATCAAGGCCGCCCAAGGCGTAAACAAAGTCGTAAGCACAGGCAAGCCTTAAGGCGTCGTCGATCTGACTGTCGGTGGCGGAAGGATTGCCCCAAAGCATGTTTTCACGGACGGTGCCGGAGAAAAGAACGTTCTTTTGCAAAACCATTGCAACTGACCGTCTTAAGGTGTCCAGGTCGTAATCCTTAACGTCAACGCCCCCTACCCTGACCACGCCATCCGTTGCGTCGTATAGCCTTGGAATAAGCTGAACGAGGGTCGTTTTGGAGCTGCCCGTGGCGCCGATTATGCCAACGGTTTCGCCGGTGCTTATGGTTAAATTTACGTCGGAAAGGGAGAAAACACCGCCCTTACCCTTATAAGAAAAGCTTACGTTTTCAAAGTCAATTTGGCCGTTAACCGTCTTATAGACGGGGTTTTCGGGATTTTTGATATCGGGCTCGCAATCGAGAACCTCGTTTATCCTGTCGATGGAGGCTTTGCTCATGGTGACGGTTACGAATATCATTGAAAGCATCATAAGGCTCATCAGGATCTGAGAGCTGTAAGTTATTATCATGGAAAGCTGACTTTGATTTAAGGCCGTTGCCCCGCTTGAAACCACCACGCTTGCACCGAACCAGCTGAGAAGCCCTATGCTTAAATACATGCCAAGCTGCATTATCGGGTTTGACAGTGCCACTATCCTTGACGCCTTTGAAAATGTCTTGTAAATGTCGCCCGAGGCAAGGTTGAACTTTTCAATCTCCTCGTCCTCGCGGACGGTGGACTTAACTACGCGCATGCCGCGGATATTTTCCTCAACGACGGTGTTAAGCCTGTCGTATTTTTTAAACAGGGTCTTGAAAAGCGGATGGGCAAACTTAAATACGAGAAGAAGCCCCACTACCAAAATGGGGATAACGAGGGCAAATACGGCCGCAAGGGCACCGCCGTTTATAACGGTCATGATAACGCCGAAAATAAGCATGAGTGGCGAGCGCACCGCTATCCTTATTATCATCATATAAGCCATCTGAACGTAGTTTACGTCGGTGGTGAGCCTGGTCACAAGTGATGCGTTGGAAAAATTATCAATGTTGTTAAAGGAATAGGTCTGTATCTTGTCAAACATGTCCTTTCGGATGTTGGTACCAAATCCGTTGGCCGCCTTTGCACACTCCACCCCCGAAAGGGCGCCGAACAAAAGCGCAACCAATGACAGGGCGGCAAGAAGAACGCCGTAGGTCCATATTGCCAGATTGTCGCCCTTGTTTACGCCGTTTTCAAGCAAAAACGTCATAATAAACGGTATTAAAATGTCAAACACACATTCCATTGACACGAATACCGGCGACAGTATGGACGCTTTTTTATATTGTCTTACACATTTTTTAATAAGTCTTATCAAACGTTAAACCTCCTTCTTTGATTTTTCGCAAAGCTCCTTGTCGATATTTTTCTCAATTTTTTCCACCACAGAGAAAAATACGGCCAGCTCCTTATCGGTAATATCCTTTGACAAAAGCCCTTCAAGGCGCTTGATCTCCTTAAGGTGCCTTTCACAGTTTTCCTCTGCAAGTCTTGTAAGGACGATTTTTTTCAGCCTTTTGTCGCCGTCAACGCCCACGCGGCGGATGAGAGAAGCCCCCTCCATCCTCTTTAAAAGCTGACTTGCCGACGAGCCGCGGAGGGAAAATTGCTGTTCAATATCCTTTTGGAAAACGTCCCTATCCCTGTTTTTGTACAAAAAACCCAATATACGTCTGTAAGAAAACGCGACGTCGTCGGGTTTTTCGTTTGCGCGCTGACACTCTAAAAACCTGCCTATTAAGTTGTGAAGCCTTTTCACCTCACAGCCGATCAAGCCCTTCATATTTCTCCTTGAATAAAGTTAGTTAACTAACTATTTTTTTCTATCTATTATATTCATAAGTCGGGCCGTTGTCAACCT
>JAFWAM010000025.1 GCA_017507595.1 Clostridia bacterium | reverse complement strand
TTCGATATGAGATAAATCCCTTTCGCTTTTGACATATCTCGCCTTTGGCGAGGAATGCAAAAGCATATCGAGTGCGTCAGCACATATCGAGTTTGTATATCTCGCCTTTGGCGAGGTATGCAAACCATATCGAAAATCCCGCCAGGGATTTATCTCGATGCGTGTTCTCCGTTAAGGATAACACCCCAAGGGGCGCGCCGTTTTTATTTTTGCAAAAAAAGCCTCCCTTGTGCAAAGGGAGGCAGTAAGTAAAAGTTAGGCTATAAGCCCGTTATCGTCCGTTTTTGATTAAAACGGACGGCTTTTGAGGGCTAAATGGGATCAGTCATTTTCCTTGCGGTCGGCGCTTTTTGAGCATAAAAGGTTGGTTAAGATGCCAAGGATAAGCGCGCAAGCGACGGCTGTCAAGGTAACCTTGCCAAAGGTGAGGGCCATGCCGCCAACGCCGGCGATAAGTATGACGGAAACCGTAAACAAATTGGAGTTTTTGTTAAGGTTAACCTTCTGGATCATCTTAAGACCCGAAACGGCGATAAAGCCGTAAAGCGCGATGCAAACGCCGCCCATTACGCAGGGTGGGATGGTCGCAAGGAAGGTTACAAACGGTGCAAAAAATGCTGCGGCCATACACATGATGGCGGTGGTAATAATGGTTACGACCGACGCATTGCGGGAGATTGCCACGCAACCTACGGATTCGCCGTAGGTGGTGTTGGGGCAGCCGCCGAAGAAAGCGCCCACCATGGAGCCTAATCCGTCGCCAAGAAGGGTCCTGTGAAGGCCCGGGTCCTTGGTAAGATCGGTGCCGATGATGGAAGAAATATTCTTGTGGTCGGCAAGGTGCTCTGCAAAGACGACGAAGGCAACGGGCACGTAAGCAACCGCAATCGTTGCGATATAGGAGCCAAATCCCGAAAGGTTTCCAAAGCCCTTGAAGGCTTCTATAAAGGTAAAGCTTGGCAGCCAAGCCATTTCCTTAAAGAGGCTGAAGTCAATGATAATAAGCTGAGGCATATTGGCAAGGTGGCCGATGGCAGTGAAGACGGCGGCCACGACGTATCCGGCAAGGATGCCGATGATAAAGGGTATCATCTTAAGCATCTTTTTGCCGTAAACTGAGCAGATAATAACCGTTGCAAGGGTAACGAGGGCGCACAAAAGACCGACGGTGCTGTTAACGGTCATGACGTAAGCGTTGTTTTCGTAAGAAGCCCTCATAACGGCGTCCTTAATGGCGTTTGCTGAAAGTGAAAGACCGATTACCGCAACGGTGGGCCCGATAACTGCCGGGGGCATTACCTTATCGATCCAGCCGGTGCCGGCAAGCTTGACGATAACTGCGATAACCACGTATACAAGGCCTGCAAATACTGCGCCGATAATAAGGCCGATGTAGCCGACCGATAGGCTTGCCGCGCCGCCAAAGGCTGCCAGCATGGAGCCTATAAAGGCAAATGAAGACCCTAAAAATACAGGGCTTTTGAACTTGGTGAGAAGAAGATAAATAATCGTACCTGCGCCTGCGCCGAAGAGTGCGGCAGAGGGGCTCATGCCGTTACCGACGATGGCAGGTACTGCAATGGTTGCGGCGAGGATAGCCAGAAGCTGCTGGAAGGCAAAGACAACGGTCTTTAAAAAGCCGGGCTTGTCCTTTACGCCGTAGATAAGGTTTGGGTTGCTCATAAATATATCCTCCAAATAATTTTTTGCAAAAAAAATGAAGTCAAATAAAAATGACTTCAAATAAAGGGGCTATAAAAATAATACGAGAAGGGCGATATCGCGTGATAAAGATAAACTGTGAAAAGTCCTCATACCAAATCCCTCTCGACTAAGCATTTTCAATATTATAGCAAAAGGAAAAACAAAAATCAACAAAATACCCCTGACTTTCGTCACAAATTTTAAAATAAAATCATGGCCGTATAAGGGCGGCGGCAAGGGCGCGCATACTTTTACGTAAGAGAGCAAACAGGCTTTTGTGGGAGAGGCCTTGACGCCGCGGCAGGCCTACAAAAAAAGCTAAAGAGGTGGCTTTTGCGGCGCCCATAATTTTTTTTTGGTTTTTTTCTTTTTGCCTTGACAGCCGTTTTTTTTGTAGTATAATAATATTGTGCCAGGCGCGGGAAAAGCCGCTTTGCCGCAAAAGGCAGGCAACGCCGCCCCGCCGTCGGCAATATTAGGAGGGATTATGAAGAACAAAAAGCTTATTACGACATTGATCTTAGTGCTTGCTATCGGATGCCTTTCTGTTGGTTCATTTTTCATAGGAAGACTCACAAGCCCCGACAAAAGCGATGAAAAAATCGCTGCTGAAAACGCCGCCCGCGCTCAAAGCCTGCTTGAAAGCAAAATAAGGCTCAGCTGTGACGAAAACGGCGACTTTACCACCATGATTTTGGCAGACGTCCACGCGACGGGGCCGATTTCCATGGGTTCAAGAGAAAAAATAAAAATGCTCGTCGACGAGGAGGAGCCTGATCTTATTATCTTCACGGGGGACAACGCCTGCTGTCAGAACGAGGAGGAGTTAAGAAAGACCCTTGACTCCATCGTGGGCTACATTGAGGAAAAGCAAATCCCTTGGTGCCACGTTTATGGCAACCACGACCACGAGGGTGGTATGACCAAGGCCCAGATGCAGGCCGTGTACGAATCCTATCCCCACTGCGTATCCAAATGGGGGGATAAAAGTCTTACGGGTGTTGGCAACTACGTTCTGCCCATTTACGAATATGAAAGTGACGATATAAGCTCCCTTGTGTGGTGCCTTGACTCGGGCAACTACTTAAGCGATGAGGACGAAAAGGGCCTTATCCCCGTAAAGGGCACCGATTACAGCGGTTGGACGGGGACCCATTACGACTACATCCACGCCGACCAGATCGCTTGGTATTATCAGTCATCACAGTTCCTTGAAGAATATTACAACGACTTTTTGCCGTCAATAATGGCCTTCCACATCCCTCTGCAGGAAACTTACTACGCATGGCAAAACAGAAGCAAGCTTTCCTACACGGGCGAGAAGAACGACCCCGTCGGCGCCTCACAGATAAACTCCGGCTTATTTACCGCCCTCGTAGAAAGGGGGGACGTTTTAGCCGTCGTCAACGGCCACGATCATATAAACGATTATATGGTGGAATACATGGGCATCAAGCTTTGCTATTCACCCGTTGCGTCAACCCACGGCTATCACGACGACGCCATGAGGATGCTTGGCAGCAGGATTTTCAAGACCAACAGCAACGATCCTTACGAGATTGAAACTTACGTCCACTATATGTATAGAGAATAACCGTTTTTTACACAAAAACCCGCCTATAGGGCGGTTATCGGCCAAATAGACGGGTTTTTTGTTTATCGAAGAAAAATTCTTAAAAACGTAACGTAAGTGTTGCAATTTTAACATGCAGCGTAATAACGTTTTTTATTGAGCGTACTATAATATGTTTTGCAGTTAAAAGTTTTTTATCTTTTTTTCAGCATTAATTGCGAAAAAATTGACAAATTTTTTACCTTGTGTTACAATATTATTATGAACAAACACTTGTTCGTCTTAAAAGTACGGCAAAAAACCGGCACCAAAACAAAAACATGGAGGGTTTTTATGAAGGATTTATTTAAATTTTTAGCAGGGGCGATTTACCCCGCACTGATAATGGTCTTTTTGTTCGTGTTTGCAAGCTCATTCCCGAAGTATAATTACAGGGAGATAACAACAGTATGCTTTTTTGGTGGGCTTATCTTTTCTGTCATCTTTGTTGTCGGGGCGGTTGGGTACGTGATAACCTTATGCTGCGACATAGGTAAAAATAAAAATCCCTAAAAAAAAGACTTTCCTTTAAAGGTCTAAGATAAAAAACCCTGTCCGCGGCACGTCTGCGGGCAGGGCTTTATTTTTTTTAGCGTGCGCCCGACGGTTGTTTTTTAACAAAAGTTGGGCAATAGGTCGGTTATCGGCCAAATAGACGGTTTTTTTGTTTATCGAAGAAAAAATTTTCAAAACGTAA
>JAFWAM010000024.1 GCA_017507595.1 Clostridia bacterium | reverse complement strand
GGTGGTCACGTCGTTGACGTTGTCAAGACTGCCGTAGCCAAGTACGTCAAGTATTTTTGCTTTTGTGCGGGCGTTAAGCCTGCCGTCGTCCCCGGATAAAATACCCGTTTTTAAAAGCTCGTAAACGGAATTCTTCTTTTGGGCGGGGGTTGAGGAAAGCTCGTTATCCGTGTCAAAAATAACGTCGTCGCTGGTAAGGTCGCTGGAATTAAAATAGAAGACCTCTGCCTTGCGGCCTGCGCCTGCGATCTTCATAAGACGTGTGGTCTTTGCAAACTGACGGAAAAGTCTTATGATCTGCTTTGAAACCTCCTTAATGGCGCGACGGATATTTTCTGCCGTGGCCGAAAGCCTTGTTTCGTCCTGCTCGATAAGAAGCTGTAACGCAACGCCGCTGGTGGTGGCCACGGGCACTTTTGAGTTTCGCGAAATTTCACTTACGCCGCTGATGGTGATAAATTCGCCTGAAAGTCTTTCCTCCTCGTAGCTGAAATCAATGGGCACGGACCCGGTTGCCATCATATGGGGCGGTGTTGTGCCCGACCTGTAAACGATAACCTTGCCCGGGGAAAGGCCTTCCTCGCTGAGCTCGTCAACGTCGATTGAGCCGTCCTCAACGGCAACGACGCCCATTGAAAGCCTGTTTAAAAATTCGTGCTTGCGGTTTTTGATGGCGTTGTACGATCTTTGTAAGGGAATAATCCTTTCCACCACGCTTACACCGAAAAACTGACCGGGCTGACTTATTGAGGCCTGCTTGATAAAAGGGAACTCCCTCTGACCGTCTATACCGTTTTCGTAAGGCAGGTGGGATACGTTTAAAAGCTTGTCCCCCGCAACGGTCACCACCCTGCCCATGGGGAAAAGCTTGGTGGGCTTTTCGTAACGCTCGATAACCAGGGCGCAGTCGTGGGCAACGGCGCTTGATACCTTTTGTCCGCTGCCCGTTGCTGCGGCACCCGTCGGGGTAAGTGAAAATACGTCAACGTCCTCACCTTCAACGGTTACCCCGTATAAAAGCTCTATATCGCTGACGGGCATTGCCCTGGCGTGGATAATGCTTTTAAGGTCCTTGACCTCCTCGTGGAAAAGACTGTCGGGGAAGATCTCGAACGGGGAAACTGCAATTATCTCTACGTCGCCCTCCTTCACGGCGGAACCCTCCATCTCGCCCACAAGCTTGCCCTTATCCTTGTTCCACATCAGCTTGTAAAATGCGGTGCCTAAGGTCTCGCTCCACAAGGTGGCCTTGGATATGACCCCGTCAAGATCGGCCCTGTTAGAGGTAGCCTTTAAAACGTCTGAGGCAACCTTGGCGGCCTTTAAGTCGGCGTCCTCGCCACCGGCGGCACGGACGCTCATTGAAGGGCGCACCCTGGCAAGCTTTGCGATACGGGTCTCAAGGATGGGGGCAACGTGATTGTAAACGTTGCGGTTTTGCCAGAAATAATAGCTTTCCTCCTCCTGAAGATCGCCGCTGGGGGCAATCTCGCAATACTGGTTGCCCATAACGTAATTTAAGTTAAGACGCCATTGCTGCTCCAGGGCGCGGCGCTCCTCACGGCGACGGAGAAAGTCCTCCTTAACGTCGGAAACAAGCTCTTCGTAAAATCTTTTTTCTTTAAACTTTTTCTTCATTTTTACCTCTTTTTGTCAGCGCGTTTTTGACCTCCTTTAAGCATTTATCACACACAAAATAGGTCGCGCCTTTGTTAAAAGTCAGCCTATAAGCCGATAAACGGCCACATCCATCTACGTCACACACGATGGCGACGTTACAATTTTCTACCTTCATCAATCTCTCCTTTAATAAGTAAAATAAGTCTTTCTTTTTCCTTTTTAAGCTCCTCCTCGCTCATCCGATCAATATCCCTTTCACGGAAGCTGTCAAGGAGCATTTTTGCCGCCTGGGTGTCAGGCGGATAGTGCTTTGTCGTAACCTTTTTTTTGGTCAGAGTAAGTCCGTCATCCTCCTTTTGATATTCGCAAACGGTTTCCTCCGCCTCGTAACCAACCGCCTTTTTGGTGATTGCCTTTTTGATTTTATTTTCAAGATCTTCTATAGCCTTGCCCTCCTTTTGTTTCGTTGATTTTGCCTCATAAGCTTCAGCTTGTCCCTTTGGATGTCGGTAAGGGGAGCCTTGGGCCTTTCGCCCTTTGGCATTGACATGATAAAGTAGCGAAGCTCGTCCAGCGCGTGGTCGTCACGCTTGACGGGGACGTCGTTTTTACCCCACCAATAGCCCTTAATTTCCCTTATAAGATTGGGACAGCTTTTAAAAATGTAAAGTCTGCGGCCCTTAAGATACTGCTTGACCCGAGATATGCCCGTAAAAAGATCCTTGTTGACCTTTGTGTTGACCAAAATCCCCTCGTCAAAAAACAGCTGGCTTACGCTTTTTTCTGACGCGAGGGTCCTTTGGTTTGCGGCGCTGTCTATAAGGGCCGTCAGTCTGCCCGAGCCGTCAGTCTTCCAGTCAAGGGCCTTGGCAAGGGCCTTTATACGCTCCGCATGGTAACTGACCGATTGTCCCTTTTCGTAATGCTCTGCCACCACGTAGACGTTGTCGTCGTAATCAACCGCGTAAAAATGGCAGGAAAGCGGATTGTTAAGCCCCGGGTCAATGGAAAGGTTGTTTTGCCAATCCTTGGGGACGGTAAATGGGTCGATAACGTGGACGTTTTCGTCAAACTCCGTATAGACAAGGCCTTTGCTTTGACAAAACCTGCCGTAGCGACGGGACTCCATTACGTCGTCTGATAAGGATTCGGTAAGCTTTTTCACCTCCCGCTTGTCAAGGTAGGGATTGTCGGCCCACTCCATAAACTCATACCAAACTTCCTTTGAGTTATACTTGTTCATATATATCTCGTCGTAAATAAAGGTGAGGCCCTTAAGGGGGGTCATGGTGCCGAAAATCTCGCCGGAGCGGTCAAGGACGCGCATCTTGCATTCGTCGTAAATATCCTTAGGGGGCTCCTCGTCAAACCATACGAAATCGAGGGAGCTGCCCTGGAATTTTTCCCTGCCCTGGTCACAGCTTTTGAAGCCGATAACCGACCTGCCGCCAAAGACGTTTTTTATAATAAGTTGGTCTATAACACCGTTTTCGGGGCTATCCTTGCGACCCTCGTGCATAATTATATCCTCTATCCAGTCGGGGTTAAGATAGCTTAAGATCTTTTTTTGGGCTACGTCGCGCTGGACCTCGTGGGAAAGGGATACCACCCACCCGAAAACGTTTGGCTTGTTCTTTTTGTATGGATGCACGCCCCTTGCGATATAGATACATTCCACCGCGCCGCACTCGGTCTTTCCGCTGCGGTTGCCGCCGAAGACCCAGCGGTTTTTCTTTTTGCACTTGTGAAAGGCTATCTGCTTTTTGTGGACCTTTACCCTGTTGTAATCCTTAAGCCGATCGTTGGCGGCCTTTTTTTTGAGAAGGGCCTCCACACGGCTCAGCCTTAATACGTAATCATCTAATTGTGACATTTATCTACCTTTTTTTTGTAATACTTCTAAAATTTTCTTTTTATTAAGTGTTATAATACCTGCATTATGAAAAAGCTTATCACCCTACTTGTTTTAATATTTTTACTCCTTAGTCCGCAGCCCACGTCCCTTTTTGCCAAAGCCCTACCCCTTGAATACGCCCGAACCGTTGAAAGCTGTCCTCTTTACGCCGATGAAAGCTGCAGGATAGTCAAATTTTACATACCCAAGGGCTTCTGCGTAAGGACCGTGTCGGTGGGAAGCGACGTCGCCCGTGTGGTGG
>JAFWAM010000023.1 GCA_017507595.1 Clostridia bacterium | reverse complement strand
TTCGATATGAGATAAATCCCTTTCGCTTTTGACATATCTCGCCTTTGGCGAGGAATGCAAAAGCATATCGAGTGCGTCAGCACATATCGAGTTTGTATATCTCGCCTTTGGCGAGGTATGCAAACCATATCGAAAATCCCGTGAGATTTATCTCGATGTGTGTTCTCCGTTAAGGATAACACGCTAAAATCTTTCGCTTTTTTTAATTTTCAGGGACGGGTCTTGGGTGCAGGCCCCACGCCCTTAAGAGGTAAATTATCAATACAATGCGTAAGTTGTTCTGTCAAAATTGAGCCCAAACCGGGAAAATTTTGGAAAAACCCGTCCCGAAAAAGCATTGAGTGATTTTAAGGGCCGACGGTAAAAGCTCCCCTTTTTGATTGCAAAAAAAGTGGCCTATATGCCCGTTAGCGAGCATATAGGCCAAGGCTTTTTATGAGATACACTGCTTAGTGGGGATAAGTTAGTCCTCAATATCAACGTCGTCTACCCTGCCGCCTCTGGTGTAGGAAACCACCAAAGCCCTTCCGTCACCCAAAAACCATACGTCCTCGTTTTCGTAAGCGACGGTTTTATCCGGCTGACCCCAGACCTTTAAAAGATCCTCACGGGGGGTACGGTTAAGGGTACGCTCCAGACGGTCGTCGGTGTAAAATTCCGTTTTTACCTCGGCAACGGTGGGGATGTCTCCCGTATCTACACAGCCCACAAAAACAAGCAGGGCTGAAGTTAAAAGCATTACTGAACCGAGGGCTATTAACAAAATCCTTTTCATAATAAGTCCTCCTTAAAATGTAATTTATAGTGTAAAAAAGCTTTAAGCTTCTTATGATATCACAAGGGAACCTGCTTCGTTACGGCTTATCTTAAAGCCTGTGCTTGCGGAAGCAAATCTGGTGGGGTCAAGGGTAAAGCCATCTGCGGGGATCGCGAAGATGCCGTCGGCTAAATCCTTGCTGTAAGCAATGCGCCAAACCTTTCCTTCAGGGGGCTGAGTGTTGAAAGTTATAGCCACGCGGGTTTCAATCTCACTATCTGCACCCTTCAAGGTCGGATTGTCTTTAATGGTTACTTTTGTGTCTTTATCCCAAATATCAACCGCAAACGTATCAAGCCCGGTTATCTTAACGTCACCACCGATAATAACCTCAGTCCCGCTGTGGACGCTGATGCCGGTTTTTCCGACGATCTCACCGCCTAAAAGCTCTATGTTGGCTGCCGAGGCGTTAACAAACAAAGCCATATCATCAGTGGTGTATATCTTGCCCCTTCATTATAAAGTCGCCGTTGGCCACAACCTCTTTCAACGTTCCGCTTTCAAGAACAAAGCTGGCGCCACCGTAAACGACGTAAACCCCGCCGTCTACCTGTCCGCCGCCCTTACCATCACGGATGGTAAGACTTGCTTTAGTTGAACCGTTAATGTAGATCGTGCACAGGGTATTTGATGAATGAAGGGTGTGGCCGTTAAGATCAAGAACCACGTTCTTTTCCGTAACATTAACGTAATCGCTTAAGCCCGTCACGTCGCTATGAAGGGTCAGGGTAGTGCCACTTGTCCAGGCGGCATGGGCCTCTTCAAGGGTTTTATAGTGAGTGTCGCCTACCGTTGCGACAAAGGTTTCACCGCAGACGCATTTGCCTTCGGCAGCTATAGCGGAAGCATCGTGGGGCTGAGGGTTGGGATTGTCAATAACGCTTTCACATGTCGTGCAGGTTAATTTCTCGGCACAAGGCTCGGCGCTTTCTAAAACGTGTTCGCCCTTGACACAGGCCTTAAGGGCGTTTATTTTTTCCTCAAGGGCGGCTTTTTCCGCCTGTTGTGCGGTCGCATCATCCTTAAGGCCCTGATTTTCTGCCGTAAGGGAGCCTACCTGGCCCTCGAGATCTTCTATCTTTGCGTTTTTGTCGGTGAGGGTCGATTCAAGCTCCTCTATGCGGGTGGTGAGGGGCTCTTTTGCGTCGTTGACAGCCTTATCAACGTCCTCCTGCGAGATGCCGCAGCCAACAAGACCGATCGCCAAAAAAAAGCAGATGCAAAGGGATGTGATCGTAATAAATAATTTTTGTTTCATTGAATATCCTCCGTTATGTTTTACTTTCAAGATAGCTGAGAAGATTATCAATAACCTGCCCGGCTAATATTTTAAAGTCAAAGCGGGAAACAAACTCCGTTGCCTCCATTATCTTTGACCTTTGGATTTCGTAAAGAAGAAAGGTGTTTTCCAAAAAGGCCTTTACCTTGCGATCCATGGTAAAGTGGGCGCCGCAGGGGCGCGTCATATAATTGCGCATAATGCCTGCGGAGGCAAGCTCCTTTTCGTAAAATTCCCTCTGGGTAAAGTGGGGGTACTGATCCTTGAATATCTCGGACAGCTTTTGCGTTATCTTATTATATACTACGTCAGACGAGGCGTGTTGTGAGTACGAAAGGGTGTAAAGCTCCCTTATATGATCGCCCGACTCGGCAAGGTGAAGCTGAAGGACGGTTTCCACCGCGTAAAAAAGTATTTTGTCGTCGGTTATACCTTTAAGCAGCTCACTTGTGAACTCAAACTGAAAATCAAGGACGAGGCCAACAAGGTCTGAAAGAATATTTTCCTTACTTTTAAACACAAAGGCCAAGGAGCCGTAGTTTACCCCTGAAAGTGAAGCAAGCTCTCTTAAGGTCGTCTTGTGATAACCCTTTTCCAAAAAGAGTCTTGCGGCCGCGTGCAAAACCTTTGATCTTGCCTTGTCTGCCCTGTAGTGAATGGATTTTTCCGTCATAATACCCCCAGATCCCATAAAGGATTACTATATCGTGATATAGTTCGTTGTGGTTATTGTAGCATATTTCACTTGAAAATGCAATAGATTTTTTAAAAATTTTTTGCCCTTTGAAAATTTTTTTATCCTTTAACAACGAGCCTAAATCGTAAGTTTTTCTATAAGCAGGTTATCCTTGTTTTTTCCGTTTTATTGAGAATTAAATTTTTGTCGCCCCTTTTTTTAGGGATTTTAATACTTTTTTGCTTTCAAAAAAATAAAAAATCCGCCCAAAATATGCCGATAACGGGCATATAGGCGGATATTTGTGTTTGTTAACTTATCTTAAAATATAAAAGCTATTCAAGTTGCTCGTCCTCGCGACGGAGGAAAAGCACGCCGTAGCCCGCAAGCCACGGACCGTTGTGACAGCCTGATACGGGTGACATGATGACGGCCTCGTGATTGGTTTTTATTTGAAAATCCTTTTCAATTTCCTTAAGCTTTTCAATGACGGAGGGGCCTGTGTATATATGGAACAGTATATAGTCCTTGCTGTCACGGTCACCTAAAAGCTCCTTAAGGGTCTCGCAAGTTTTTTCAAGGGCCTTTTTCTGTGTCCTTACGCTGGCAAGGGGTACGATCTCACCCTCCTTGGAAAAGTGAATGACCGGGCAAATGGAAAGCATTTTGCCGAAAAACGCCTTGCCGCCCTTAAGCCTTCCGTTATAAATAAGATAGTCAAGCTTGCCGTCAATACCGAAAAACTCCTGATGGGCCATCATCCAGGCGATCTCCTTTAAAATATCCTGGGTGGGCATGCCCTTTTCTATCATCTCGGCGGCCTTTACGGCAAGAAGACCTTCTCCAAAGCAGGTTATTTTGGAGTCGATAACGTGTATTTTTATCCTGTCGCTATATTCGTCGGCGATAAGACGCAAAAGGTTGTAGGTGCCCCCAAGGCCTGAGGATATGGCAATAACGATAGCCTCCTCATAGCCGTCCTCAACCGCCTTATTAAAGTGGGCCTCGATCTCCTCACGGGTGGGCATCGCCGTTTTGGGCAAGTTGTTTTTGACGTCCTCTAAGGCTTCAAGCTCCCGATAAAAATCAACGGGGTCAAGATCGATGCCCTCAAGGTATTCCTTGTCGTTAAACAAAATATGTATTCTTATAATTTCAATGTCGTGATCCTTTAAATATCTTTCAGGCGCGTATTCAAGACAGCCCGTTGACGTGCAAAATACCTTTCTCTTCATAAAAATACCTCCTATTCAAGTGAAATTAAAATTGGATAAACATCCTGACCGCCGTAAAGGTCGACGACCTCTGCGTCTTCAAAAAAGCCTTCTATAAGCCGATTAAACCAGGTTTTTTCTTCCTCGGTCACGTCCTTGCCGTAAAAGACGGTGACTATTTCTTTATCTTTATAATCTGAAAGCTTGTCTAAAAGCCCCCTTAAGCACTCCCGTATATTCGGATGGGCAAAAACGGGCTTGCCCATCAGAAACGCCATGTAGTCGTCCTTTTTTATGGTGACGCCGTCAAAGCTTGCGTCGCGGACGGCGTAGGTTAAGCTTACGTCGGTTACCCCGGCGGCGCCCTCCTCCATCTCCGACAAAAACAGGTCAAAATCCTCACGGCTGAGGCCGCAAACAAGGGCTGAATACACCTCCTGCGGGGTCTTGGTATTGGCCACGGTTACCCTTGCCGCCGTATACATATCGGCAGCGGCACGGGCCGCCATGACCACGTTTTTGTTGTTTGGCAAAACTATTATATTTTCCGCATTGAGGGTGGAAAAAACCTTTAAATATTCCTCGACGGAAGGGTTATCCGTCTGGCCGCCGCTGACTACGGCGTCGGCGCCGTTTTCAAGATAAATTTGGTCAAAACCGGGGCCCTGAGATATTGCCACCACCGCAACGGGCAGCCTTTCGCCCACCTGAGTCGGGACTAAAGAGTCCTCATTTTTAATATTGAGGGCGGCGTGCTGTCTGGTCATATTTTCCACCTTGACGGTGATAAGCTCGCCAAGGGCAGCGCACATGCCAAGGACCTTTAATGGGTCAAGTGTGTGGACGTGTACCTTTAAGGTGTCACCCATGGTAACGGCAACTATGCTCTTACCCTCCTTGGTAAGCTCCCCCCTGAAATCCTCAAGGGAAAATTTCGGGCAACTAAGCTCCAAAAGGACCTCGGTGCAAAAGCCGAAGCCTTCGTCGTCGCCTGTCGCGGCATCTTCCTTTTGATAGGGCTTTTTGATAAAGCCGTCAATGGCGGTGGCATCGCCATCCCTTTTTGTGACGGCCATTAAAAAGCCTTCGGCAATGCAGGTAAGCCCTGCCCCACCGCTGTCAACGACACCGGCCTCCTTTAAGGTCTTAAGCTGATTGGGCGTGTTCTTTAAGGAATCGGTCAAAGCGTTTAGGTATCCGCCGAAAAGCCCCTCTAAGTCGGTTTGGTCCGTGACGGCGGTTAAGCCTTCCGCCCCCATCCTTGCAACGGTAAGGATGGTCCCCTCCACGGGCTTAAAGACCGATTTATAGCCATATTCCACGCCCGTCCCAAGAGCCTTTGCCCAATCCGTTGGTGTGGCAACAGCCTTATCGCTTAAGCCCTCTGCAAGGCCGCGGAAAAGCTGTGAAAGTATTACGCCCGAGTTGCCGCGGGCCTTTAAAAGGGTGCCCCTTGCAAAGGCCTTGGCCATATTGCCGAGATGGTTGCCAAAATCACCCTCTAATGCGGAAAGACCCCCTTCCATAGTGTGACACATATTGTCGCCCGTATCCCCGTCGGGAACGGGGAAGACGTTAAGGTCGTTTATTTCCTGCTTTTTTTTGTAAAGGGCCTCCGCCCCCTTGGTGGCAAGTCTTTTGAAAAGCTCGCCGTCGATCAAGTTTAAATTTTTATCCATATTTCACCCTTTGTGCATCTGTTTTTATACCGTTACCGTATAAGTCGTTACGTCCGTAACCGTCTCACCGTCGATCTGACAGGGTCTGGGGCTTGAGAAGGTAACCTTTATCTTTTTACCTGTAAGAACTGTCACGTTTTTGGTCTTTTTGACGTGCTCTCCCTTGAAAATGGACGGAAAAATCATCAACGTACCTAACTTTCCCGAACCGTGGAAGACGAGAAGAGAAACTTTTTTGTCTTCGCCAAGTCTATCCTGAGAGGGTGTCGCCATCATGCCGCCGCCGTAAAACCTGCCGTTCATTGTGGGGGCAAGCCAAACCCTTTTAAAGGTATGTACCTCGCCGTCAACCTCCACTGTGGCGGAGGTTGTCTTGTACTTAAGTAAAAGACCCTTTATGGCGATGGAGGTGTAATTTACCTTGGTTTTGCCTGCCGCTTTAAGCTTGTCACCCTCCTCACAGCAATAGCCGTCAATGCCAAAGCCAACGCCGTTTATAAAGGAGTATCTTTTGTCCTTGACCGTTACCGACGGCAGGCTTTTGACGTACTCGTTTATCCTTACGGGACAGTCGTCAGGGGTTTTGCCTATGTCGCGCAAAAAGTCGTTGCCTGAGCCCGTTGGATAATAAAACAGACCGTATCCAATATCCCTTTTTGAAATATTGTTGATAAAGTAATTTATTGTGCCGTCGCCGCCACACAGTATTATTGACGTCCTTTCGTCAAGGCCCATGGTAAACTTTTTAAAATCAAAGATACGGGTCGCGTCTAAAACCTCCACGTTGGCGTCGGGGTATTTTTTGCTTAAGCAAAGGGCTGCGTCTCTGCTGCGACCGTCGCCCGCTCTGGGGTTATATAAAATGTAAACGTCTTTCATATCTGATCTTCTCCCAAAAGGGGCCGAAAGGCACCATTTTAAAATCTTTATCAGCATTATTGTATCACGGCAATATCAACCTTTTATCAACTCAAGTTCAACAATTGTTGAACTTTGTCGGATTTTAAGGTAAAAACAAAAAGCCTGCGAAAGGGTCTTTTTTCACAGGCTTTTAAAAATCAGTTGGCGTTTTAACTTGATTTTTTGTTAAATTTTTGACAAAAAGTGGGGCTATAGGTCGGTTATTGCCCTATATCTAAAAAGCGCGGGGTTAAAGATCCTCCGTCAGGGTAACGAAAAACGTACAGCCGCCTTCATTGTTGTTTTCAAAATGGACGGTGCCGTTTTGGCTTTCAAGTATCTTTTTAACAAGGGCAAGACCAAGGCCGCTGCCATCTTGCCGTCTTGAGGTATCCCCTTGATAAAACTTGTTAAATATCTGCCCCTTGTCGGCATCCTTTATGCCGGGGCCGTTGTCACGGACGGCAAAAACTATCCTGCCGCCCACCCGCTTTAAGCTTAAGGATATCTTGCCGCCGTCGGGGCTGAACTTTACTGCGTTTTCAATAAGGTTTCGCCATACGTTAAAAAGAAGGGATGGGTTGCCGTAATAGTAAACGGATTCAAACTCGCCGTCAACTTCAATTTGCTTTTTGGACCAGAATGGCTCTAAAAGGACAACGGCGCGGCGGATCTGCTCGTCAAGGGAAAATCTTTCCCGCTTATATTCTATTGCCTGGTTCTCGAGCTTGGAAAGTAAAAGTATATCCCCCACCAGCTGGCTCATAAGATGGGTAGTGGTCAATATCTCACGGGCATAGTCCTCCCTCTCGCCATGGGTAAGGCCCTCCTCCTGTAAGAGGGTGGCGTAGCCCTCAATGGCGTTAAGCGGGGTTTTGAACTCGTGCGAGACGTTGGACACGAAATCCTTTTGCATCTCGCTGTTGGAGCGAAGCTCCCTCATCATAATATTAAAGCTGTGGTTGATATTTTCAACCTCTTCGATACTGTTTTTTTCCTTGACGGAAACGTTAAGATTGCCCTCGGTGACGTCGTTCATGGCCTCCTGTAAGGCGGCGATGGGCTTTAGCAAAAGACCGCCGATAATAATTGACAGTCCCCACCCGATAATAAGGCTTATGCCAAAAAGCATCAAAAGCACCAGCCCCCTGTCGTCAAGGTCTACCCATTGGGCGATAAGGTCTGACCCTACCGATGAAAGTATGGCCGTAACGACGATAAGGGCCGTTGCCGCAAGGGCAAAATAAATCTGAAAGCTGGGTCTTTTCCAGGTCTTCCAACGACCGTATCGGCGGAATCTTCTTGTCCGTATTTTTTTGGGCTTCATTTTTTCACCACCTTGTAGCCTATGCCGCGGATGGTTACTATCTCAAAGTCGGGACAGGTGCGGAACTTTTCGCGAAGTCTTCCTACGTGGACGTCCACCGTGTGGGTCTCGCTGTTGGAGTCATACCCCCAGATGTCGTCCATAAGCTCCTGCCGGGTAAAAATTTTGCCGGGGTATGAGGCCATCTTATATAAAAGCATAAATTCCTTTTGAGGGAGGATCATGCTTTCTCCCCCCGTGGTCACCGTCAGGGAGTCACACTCCATAACCGTACCGCCAACCGTCTGACGGCGGTCGTTTATCATCTGGGCGCGCCGCAGGAGGGCCCCTACCCTGATGACCAGCTCGTTAACGTTTACGGGCTTGACCATAAAATCGTCCGTGCCCGTAATAAAGCCAAGCTTCATATCGTCAAACTCGTTTTTGGCGGTAACCATTAAAACTGGTATGCTGTTGCCGCTTTGGCGGATGGCTGATATAAGCTGATATCCATCCATAACGGGCATCATAACGTCGGTTATAATAAGATCGAAGTACTCGCCGTCAAGAAGGGAAAGGGCTTCCTCGCCGTTGCCCGCACCTTTGACGCTGTACCCGTTTTTTGTAAGCACCCTTGAAAATAACTGACGAAGGGTCGCGTCGTCTTCTACAATTAAGATCTTAAACATAGCTTTACCTTTTATTCTGTAGTCCGTTTTTTTTGCTTTGGTAAAATTTGTTTGACCGTGTTTTTATGTCTTTTTCGTTGAAAAAATCCGCCGTTTTGCCGTTTAATCGGCTTATAGGCGGACTTTTTGTTAAAGGGCTTCAAGCTCCCGCGCGATTTGTGCAGCAAGGCGGGCGTTGTTTAAAACAAGCTGTATATTTGACTTTAAGCTGTCGCCACCGGTAATAGATTTGATTTCCGCAAGTAAAAACGGTGTGGTGTCCTTGCCGTGGATACCAAGTTTTTTAGCCTTTTCAACGGCGGCGTTAATAGCGCCGTCGATATATTCCTTATCCATGGAGTATTCCTCAGGAATGGGATTTGTAACCAGCATGCCGCCCTTAAGAGAAAGATCCGTCTTTGCCTTGAAGACCTTGGCAATATCCCTTGGGGTGTCCAGTCTGTAGTCAACCTTAAATCCGCTTTGTCTGGTGTAAAAGGCAGGCAGCTCCTCCGTCTGATAGCCGATGACGGGCACACCCTTTGTTTCAAGATACTCAAGGGTAAGCCCAAGGTCAAGTATGGATTTTGCACCTGCGCAAACGACCATGACGGGGGTTGAGGCAAGCTCCTCAAGGTCGGCGGAAATATCCATAGTTACCTCCGCACCCCTGTGTACGCCGCCAATGCCACCGGTGGCAAAAACCTTGATGCCGGCAAGGCCTGCGATAATCATGGTGGTGGCAACGGTGGTTGCGCCGTCGCCGCCGCGGGCAACGATTGCCGCAAGGTCACGGCGAGAGGCCTTTTGTATCTCCTGCCCTTTTTTGCCGAGGTACTCTATCTCCTCCTCAGAAAGCCCTGCCTTAAGCTTGCCGCCGATAACGGCAATGGTGGCAGGCACCGCACCCATATCGCGCACGGTCTTTTCAACGAGAAGGGCCGTCTCTACGTTTTGCGGATAAGGCATCCCGTGGGAAATAATGGTAGACTCCAGCGCGACGACGGGCTGATTGTTTTTAAGGGCGTTTTCAACTTCGGATGAAAGACAAAGATACTTATTCATACTGAACCTCTTTTTTTATTTTTGATGCCAGTTCTTCAATGGCGTTAAAGCTTAAATTATCCGTAGCGGCGCCCATGCTTTCAATGGCAAGCTTGCTTGCGGCAAGGCCGTAAAGCACCCAGCTATCAATAGGCTTTTTGTGTAAATGTGCCCCTATAAGCCCGCTAATGAAGGAGTCCCCTCCTCCGCTGACGTTTTTAACGTCAGCCTTGGGCGCTGTGTAATAGCCCTTTTTACCCTCCGTAAGATATCCAACGCCGTAGCGGCCGAGGGTAATGTAAACGTTTTCGACCCCCATATTGCTTATATGGTCAAGGGCTGTAAAAAGTGATTTTTTGTCCTTTATATCGTATCCCACAAGGCTTTGGGCCTCAACCTTGTTGACCTTAAGCAAAAACAGCCTGCCGCCGGTGGATAAACTTTCCTTAAGACGTAAGACCTTGGTTGAGGAAACGCCGTCGCAAAAGGTAGGCTCCTTCCCGGACAAAAGATAGGATATTGCCCCGGGCTGAAGGTTGCAGTCAAAGGCAAGAAGGTCAAAGGTCTTATCCTTTAACGCGCCCTTAAGATAGTCTGCGGAAATATGATCTATGCCGTCCATCTGAGAAACCGCCGAGATCATTTCGCCCCCACAGTCGTTGACGCTGACGTAATACGAGGGTGCGGGCGCGCCGAAAAACGAAAGGGACGTGTCTATCCCCCTATCCTCAAGATCCCGTATAAGGGCCCCTGTAAAGGGATCGGCGGAAAAGGCAGACAAAAAGCTTACCTCACCCCCAAGGAGGGCAACCGATTGGGAAAGGTTTCTTCCCACCCCGCCGAAGGTAAGACTTACCTTGCCCACGTTGGAGTCCTTTGGTATATATTTGTCATTGGTGGTGGCGGTAATATCAATATTTGCGCCACCGACGATCAATACCTTCATAATTATATTATAGCCGTAATTGGTTCCGCCGTCAAGTCATATATCCTTATCTTTAAGGGATAAAAAGGCCTTTTTTAAGGGGAAAACACCTGCCAAAAACAACAAAAAACCTGCGTATAGGTCGGTTATCGCCCTTTTTACCCATACGCAGGTCCTTTTAAAATATTAACCTATCGTTTTATAAGCAATGATGGTCTGGTAAGCGCTTACGGGGGTGCTGTCGGAAAGCTCTACCCCACTTGACAGGGTGTCAAGGTATAAGGTGTAGCCTGCGAAAGCTTCCTTATAGTCTGCAACTGCGCTGTTGGCGTGGACGATCTTATACGCCCTGCCGGCCTCGTGGTCGGTAAAGGTGATCTTGATAACTGCGCCGCCGTTCATGCTTGTTACGGCAAAGTCTGACTGAGCGGTGGCGTCCATATGAAGAACGCTTACGCCCTGCTTAAACGCAATAAGCGCCTTGTAGTTGTTGAAAACGTCAAGGTTTTTGATCTTTAAGGCGTAATCAAGCTCGTTTACCTTGTAGCTGGAGGTGTAAGAGTTGTGGTCGCCGCCCTTTGTTCTTAAGAACTCGTCACCGGCGAGCATAAACGTTGTGCCCCTTGAGGTGAATACTACGGAGTTTGCAAGAACGTTCATCTTTCTTACTACTGCCTCATCGGTAATGCCTGCGGCAATGATCCTGTCGTATAAGGTGTAGTTGTCGTGGCAGGTTACGTAGTTGACCGTCTTGTTGGCGTCTGCAATGGGGATGGCGCCCTTGGTGGTGCCCTGAATACCTGCAACGATCTTGGTTACGTCGGAGGAGTTGACCCCTGCAAGAGTGGTGACCCAGCCCCTTTCGCTTGCGGCGCTTAAGCCGCCTTTGATGAGGGCGTCACGCATCTGGTCGTTGAACTGGCCGTAGCCCTCGTAAAGGTTGCCGTTGGCCTGAACTGCCTGATCGGATGAGGGAAGGGTTGACGTACCGCCGCACCATGGCTCGCCGTAAACGACGATGTTGGGGTTGACCTCCTTTAAAGCCGCGGTGAGGAGGTTCATTGTTTCGATATCGTGAAGACCCATAAGGTCAAACCTGAAGCCGCCAAGCTTGTATTCACTTGCCCAGAAGCAAGCTGAATCTATCATAAACTTACGGTACATTGCGTTTTCGGAGGCAGTTTCGTTACCGCAGCCGGAGCCGTTTGATAAGCTGCCGTCGCTGTTGTAGCGGAAGTAGTACCCGGGCATAAGCACGTCGAAGTTAGATCCGTTTGCGCCGTTGACGTGGTTGTAAACTACGTCCATGATAATATTGATGCCTGCCTTGTTGTAAGCCTTTACGACCTCCTTGAATTCCCTGATCCTTACGTATCCGTCGGTGGGATCTGAGGAGTAGGAGCCCTCTAATACGTTGTAGTTAAGTGGGTTATAGCCCCAGTTGAAGGTGGGGTTGGCCTCGTCGTTGGCCTGGTCGAAGATGGGGATAAGCTGAACTGCGTTAACGCCAAGCTCCTTGATGTGATCAAAGCCGGTGGAAACGGTTACGCCGCCCTGGGTATAGGTGGTGCCGCCCTCAATAAGGCCAAGGTATTTTTTGCGGTTTGCTTCGCTGCCCGTCCAGGTTGCGGATGAGGTTACGTCTGCAACGTGGGTTTCCCAGACGGTAAGCTCCTTACGGTCGTAGTCAATAGGCATGATCTGATCCCAGCCGTCGGGGTTGGTTTTGGAAAAGTCAACTACCTGTCCGCGAACGCCTGAAAGACCTGCGCTTCTTGCGTATGGGTCAACTATCTCCTTACCGGCGGGGAAGTTTGAGTTGTATACGGTGTAGGTGTAATATTTACCTTCAAGATCGCCGCTTACGGTCGTTTCAAAGGTGCCCTTTTCGCCGGAGGACATTTCAACGGTATTGTAGGAAGCGCCGTTATAGCCGTCATTGTAAAGATTTAACAATATCTTGGTCGCAACGGGTGACCATACCCTGAAGGTCGTGCTTTGTGAGGTGTAGATGGCACCAAGCTGACCGTCGTAATAATACTTATCGTTAAAGGCCTGGGTTGAATAGAGCATCTGGATTGACACGGGGGCCTTGATGACCTTCTGGCTCTTTTTGAACTTAACCTCTACGTAGTACTGGTCGCCGATGTTGATAGGCTCCTCAAAGGTATAACGGAACCAGGTAGCCCCGTTAAGGTCAACGCTGGCGATCACCTCGTTGCCGTGATATACGTCGTAGTGATCAACACCCTGAGAGGTGCTTACCGAGAAGTGAGTCTCGTCGGTGAAGGTTGCAAATTTAATTTTGTCGCTTTTGATAAGCTGATCGGTCATATAAAGCTCTATGTCCCCTTCTTTGATGTAAACGTGATAGTAATTGTTTTCGTCCATAACCATTTCGGAGAAGGCTAAAAGTCTGTCACTTTCGCCGTCCTTGGTCCAGCTGTCAAGACGTCTTGGAATGATGCCGAGGGTCTCGCTCCCGGTAAAGCCCGTAAAGAAGTTTGAAAGCGGATAAACGCCTACTGCGCCGAAGTCGTCGGCGTAATTAAGCTCGTAAAGGGCGCCGTCCTTGCCAAGACCCCAAAGCCAGAAGCCCCAATCGGTATATTTGCCCGTAGTCCTTTTGTAGTGGATCTGTAAGGAAGGCTCGGTTGCGACGGGGATCTCCGTCGGGAAGTTAAGCTCCATTCCGCCGCCCGTTGACGGGGGTGGGGTTACGGTGCCGCCACCTGAGCCTGAGCCGCCTGTGGAGTCACCGTTTTGGTTGGGTACACACGCCGTAAAGCACGTGAAAATGAAAACGAGTGATAAAAGAAAAGCTATAAGTTTGTTTTTCATAATTTTCCCCTTTATTTATTTTTTTATTATTAAAGTCTTGTGCGTTGCCGCAACAATTATTATATCATAAGGCCTTGATTTTGTCCACGAATTTTTACAAATAAGTATATTTAACTTAACGTAAAATGATAAATTAACACGCGCACGCGCCCCCACCCACGCGTAAAAAAACGGCAAAAATCTTAAAAAACCGCCGATAACCGACCTATAGACGGGTTTTTTGAATAAAAGCGCGCCCATACCTTGGTAAAGGATAAAGCTTATAAAAGGATAATTTGTATCAAGGGGGAAAATCTTTTTATTTTAAATGGGTTGCAAAATAAAGTTTTGTGTTGTATAATGTTGTATATAAACTTTGTTGATATATATACTATATCGGGCAAGAAATCACTTTTTAAGGAGCGGAAAAATGAAGAAATTTGCAGCAATGATCTTATCCTGCCTTCTTGTTTTGGGCGCCCTCACGGGATGCGCAGGCACGGGCAGCGGGCCAAAGGTTTACGACGTAAAATCCGACACCTTGTACGTTGAAAAGGTTGAAAATCTTTCCGACGATTTTATTATGGGCATGGACGCTTCAAGCGTTTTGTCCCTTGAAGCCGGCGGCGTAAAATATTACGACTTTGACGGTAACGAGCAGGACGTTTTTGAAACCCTTGCGGAAAACGGCATCAACTATATTCGCGTAAGAGTATGGAACGACCCCTTTGACAGCGAGGGCAACGGCTACGGCGGCGGCAACTGCAACATTGATACGGCAGTTGAGATCGGTAAGAGAGCCACCAAGGCCGGTATGAAGCTTTTGGTTAACTTCCACTACTCTGACTTCTGGGCAGATCCCGCAAAGCAGATGTGCCCCAAGGCGTGGGTAGGCATGGCCATTGACGACAAGGCGGCAGCCCTTGGCCAGTACACCACCGAGTGCTTACAAAAATTAAAGGACGCTAGAGTTGACGTCGGTATGGTACAGATCGGCAACGAAACCAACGGCATGATGGCAGGCGAAAAGATCTGGATGAACATCTGGAAAATGATGAAGCAGGGCTGTGAAGCCGTACGAAACGTATTCCCCAAGGCCCTTATTGCAGTACATTTTGCAAACCCCGAAAAGGTATCAAATTACCGCGATTACGCAAAGAAGCTTGCATACTACAGCCTTGACTACGACGTATTTGCCTCATCCTACTATCCGTACTGGCACGGCACCCTGGAAAATCTTTCCTCACTCCTTTCGGAAATTGCCACCACCTACAACAAAAAGGTAATGGTTGCAGAAACATCCTACTGCTACACGGGCGGCGACACAGACTTTTACGGCAACACCATCGGTGACGGTGCGGCTGTCACAAAGCCCTATCCCTACACCGTTCAGGGTCAGGCAATGGCCGTAAGAACACTCATTGACACCATTCAGAACAAGACCACCAACGGCATCGGCATTTTCTACTGGGAAGGCACGTGGATCTCCTCCGGCGGCAAGAGCTGGGAGGAAAACTCCGCTTTGTGGGAAAAGTACGGCTCCGGCTGGGCAACCTCCTATGCAAAGGAATACGATCCTAACGACGCAGGCAAGTATTACGGCGGATGCTCGGTTGACAACCAAGCCTTGTTTGACGAAACGGGTCACCCACTTGAATCCTTAAAGGTTTTCGCCCTTGCAAGAACGGGCAACCAGGTTGAAATAAAAGCCGACGCCATTGAAGACGTTACCCTTATCTGCGACCTTAACGGAGATATCGTACTCCCCGAAACGGTTAACGCAGTTATGAACGACGGCAGCAAAAAAGCACTCCCCGTCGTTTGGGAGGCCATCGACAAGGAAGCCATGAAAAAGGGCGGCGTTGCCAAATACGACGTCAAGGGCGAGGCAGGCGGCATGACCGCACATTGCTACGTTTCCATGGTGGAATTCAACTTCCTTAACAACTACAGCTTTGAGGACGGCGAGGCATACTGGACGGTTACCGCCGCCAACAAGATTGACGAGCTTTGCGTTGAAGACAAGGTAACGGACTCCCTCACGGGCAACAAGCACTACCATTTCTGGAGCGCAACAAGCAACACCGTTGACTTCCATCTTGAACAGACCATCGAAAACTTG
>JAFWAM010000022.1 GCA_017507595.1 Clostridia bacterium | reverse complement strand
TTTATTGGATAATCTTCTTTTTATTCTTCATCTGGGGCCTTGGCCTTTTGTACCGTACAATAAAAGCAAAGTTGTTAAAAAACAAGTAAAGGTAAACTGACGTTTTTGTCATTTTCAGGCGCGGAATCATCACCGCGCCTTTTTTTGCGCCCCTTTAGCGTTTTTTTTGAAGTCTTCCCCAAAAAATAACCGTTTTTCAACAAAAAGTCTGCCTATAGGTCGATTATTGGTGTTTTTTTATCCTTTTACAGACAAAAAAATAAAAGGCCGTTTTACAAAAAAACACCCTTGATTTTGTTGACATAAGCCAATTATCGGTGTATAATAAGAAAAGTAAGAAAAGTAAGAATATTTATGGTGAAGCATGAAAAGAATTGATGAAAACAGATTTATCGTAAGCGTAAAGGTCGGCCCCAAGGGTCAGATCACCATCCCCGTTGAAGCAAGAAAAATGTTTGACGTAAAAGAGGGCGACACCCTGATGTTTATGGGCGACAAGGAACGCGGCATGGCTCTTTTAAAGGCCGATGATTTTTACACGCTTATGGGAGAAAGATTTTATGACTGCAATAAAAATTAAAGGTCTTTCAAAGGCCTATCGGGATATTGTTGCCGTTGACAACCTAACCCTTGAAATTGCCGATAACGAGCTTATAGGCCTACTTGGCGTAAACGGCGCCGGCAAAACAACCCTTATAAAAATGCTTGCGGGGCTTTTAAAGCCCACCTCGGGTGACGCCTTTATTTTTGGCAAAAGCATCCTTTCGTCCCCTGCCTTAATAAAGTCGGTGATAGGGTACTCCACCCAGGAAACCGCCGTTGCAAAAAACCTTACGGTAAGGGAAAATTTAACCTTTTACGGCGGACTTTACGGCCTTAGCCGCAGCGAAACAGAAGACAGAGCAAGCCTTTTGATAAAGACCTTTTCCCTTGAGGAAGTTGAAAACAAGCGTGTTTCAAAGCTGTCGGGTGGGTATAAAAGAAAGGTTTCAATTGCCCTTGCCCTTATTTCCCGTCCGAAAATCCTTTTTTTGGACGAGCCGACCCTGGGCCTTGACGTCCTTGCCCGCCGTGAGCTTTGGCGTATAATAAACCTTATTAAAAAAGATACTACCATTATCTTGACCACCCACTACCTTGAGGAGGCCTACGCCCTGTGTGACCGTGTGGCCGTAATGGCAGGCGGCAGACTTCTTGACGTGGACACGGCAGACAGTCTTATAAAAAAGACGGGAGCCGCCACCTTTGAGGACGCATTTATTAAAATTGTAAAGGGGGCGCGCCTATGAAACGGATATTTACCCTTGCAAGCCGCAATTTAAAAGAGATCTTGCGTGAGCCGACAAGCCTTATCTTTTTGATTTTACTTCCCCTTGTGATGGAAATTTTATTCTATTTCCTTTTCCACAGCCTTACCGCCCAGTTTGAAATGAAATATCTTGCCCCCGGCATGATCGGCTTTGCCCACGCCTTTTTATCCCTTTTTGTGGCCCTTTTGGTAGCCGCCGACAGAGAGTCCGCCTTTATCCAAAGGATCTATACCACGCCGGTAAGACCTTATGAATTTATTTTAGGCTACCTTGCGGCAATAACCCCCTTCGGGCTTATCCAGTCGTTAATTTTAATGGGCGTAGGCTGCATTTTTGAACCAACCCTGCTGTCTTTAAGCCTTTTGTGGCTTATCCCCGCCGCCCTTTTGTCCATAATAATGTTTGCCGCAATAGGCATACTTTTTGGCTCGGTATTTTCCTTAAGGGCCGTTGGGGGCATATCCTCTATCTTGATTTCCGGCCAGTCAATACTGTCGGGGATGTGGTTCCCCGTGGAAGGCCTTAGCGACGGTTTTTTGACCGTAATGGAGCTTTTGCCCTTCAAAAGCATCTGCATGATATTCCAGAACGCCGTCACCCCAACTTTGATTGAAAACGCATTTTCAGACCTTTGGCAGCCCGTCATCGTCATCGGCGTAAGCACCGTTGTCTGCTCGGTTTTATCCTGCGTTTTCTTCGTAAAAAACTCCCGCTCCGCTTAAAAGCCTTAATATGCGGCAAAATCAACCTTTGGTTGACTGTTTTTGCCAAAAATCAACCAAAGATGAGTGGACTTTTTAAAAAAAACCAAGTACAATGTAACCAAAAGGAGGTCGCAATATGGACCAGATAAAAATAGGATGTTTTATTGCAGAACGGAGAAAGGCAGCCGGCCTTACCCAATCCGCCCTTGCGGAAAAGCTTGGTGTAACCAACAGGGCGGTTTCCAAGTGGGAAAACGGCAGAACCCTGCCCGACGCATCAATTATGCTTGCCCTTTGCGACATCCTTAAAATAAGCGTTACAGAGCTATTAAAAGGAGAATTTATGGAAAGCGAAAACAAAAACAAAAATGAAGAACAGCTTTTACTGGAATTGGTTGCCCAAAAGGAAAAGTCCGACAAGCAGCTTCTTGGCTTTGAAATAGTAATAGGCACCCTTTCATTAATAATTTTGCTTGGGTGTACCTTTGCGGCCTCATTTTTCCTGATGGAGGACTGGCTGAGAATCGTGCTTATTGTATCAGGCTTTGTCATCTGTCTTGTGGGCATTGGCTTTGCCATCAGGATAGAGCAGACCGCAGGCTACTACCGCTGTCCCCACTGCGGCCACAGATACGTGCCAACCTATCAAAGCGTTCTGTGGTCAATGCACTTTGGTAGAACAAGATATATGAAGTGTCCCAACTGCCAAAAGCACGGCTGGCAGAAAAAAGTAATAAAAACAGAAGACTAAAAAACCTTATTTTATCAATAAAAAGTGGCGTTAATCGACTTATTGACCCACTTTTTTCTTTTTGGAGGGAATTAAGCCGCCGAAGAGAAAGCCCCCTTTTTGCCCCCGATCGCATAATTTATAAATTTGGACACACGCGCACAAAAAAATAGACTATTTTTAAAAAAGTCTATTTTTGATACAAAATATTTTATTGTCTATTGAATTCTTATACTTTTTGTTATATTTTATATATATACTCAAAGAGTAAAAAAACATATGGGAGAAAATTTATGAAAAAAGCATTGACACTTATTTTAAGCTTAGTTATGCTTATCGCTTGTGCCGCTCTCTTTACGGGCTGTGGCGCTAAGGTTGTCGGCATCGAAGCTGACGTAACGGCTGTTAAGCTTGATTACGTTAAAGGCGAGGCCCTTAACCTTGACGGCTTAAAGGTTTATGCCTGCGATGAAAAGTCTGAAAGAAAGCTTTTAGACGCAGACGAATACACCTTGACCGCCAACAATAAGGCGATCGCTTCCGGCGAGGTTTTAACTAAGAACATCACCATCAACGTCACCTATCTTGAGGATGAAACTTTAGAAACCTCCTTCAAGGTAAAGGTTCACAACGACGTTACGGGCGCTGCAATCAAAACCCAGCCCACGAAGCTTTCCTACACGGCAGGCGAACCGTTTGACCCAACCGGCATGGTCGTTACCTTAACCTATGAAAACGGCGAAACCAAGGACGTTACCGAAGGCTTTAGCTACAAGACCGAGGGTCTTACCACCGCTGACGCTAACCTTGAGGTTGAAGTAGGCGGCAAGAAGGTTATCGTTGAATTAACTATCGTAAACGGTATCTTCATC
>JAFWAM010000021.1 GCA_017507595.1 Clostridia bacterium | reverse complement strand
GGGTCCAGCATGGAGGTGGATTCGTCCAGGATAAGGATCCTTGGCTTTACCGCAAGGACGCCCGCTATTGCCACCCTTTGCTTTTGCCCGCCCGACAGTCTTGACGCCATGCTTTCACGGAACTTATCCGTGCCCGTTGCCTTGAGGGCGAATTCTATTCTATCCCCCATGCTTTCACGGTCAAGGCCGATATTTTCCGTGCCGAAGGCCACGTCGTCCTCAACGATGGAGGCAACCATCTGGTTGTCTGGGTTTTGGAAAACTATGCCGACGGTTTTTCTTATTTCAAAAAGACTTTCCTTGTCGGTATTTTTAAGACCGAAAACCTCAATTTCACCCGAAAGTGGGGATATAAGCCCGTTAATGAGCCTTGCAAGGGTAGACTTACCGCTGGCGTTTCTGCCGATCACGGCTAAAAACTCCCCCTCCCGTACGGTAAGGTCAAGACCTTTTATACAGGGGGAAGGCTCGTTTTCATATGAAAACGTCAGGTTTTTAATGGTAACAGCGTCCATAAAAGTCCTCCTTGTGCTAAACCTTATTATAACATTTTTTCAAGGTATTAACAAGCAAATACAGGCAATTTAAAAAACCATGTTAAATTATCACCAAATACCCACAAAATTATATTTTTTGTTAAAAAAAGGCTTTGCCGTAAAGCAAAGCCATTAAAAATTACTTATTAAGCATTTCAAGGGAGAATTTAAGTCTTTCAACAGACTTTTCCTTGCCTAAGATCTGGGCCATTTCAACTGCGCCGCCCGGGGTTACCGACTGGCCGGTGAGGGCTATCCTCATCACCCAGAAGATTTGTGCCGTCTTTACCTCAAGGCGGGCGGCAAGGGCCATGACCTCGTTATAGATGGTGTCGTGGTCAAAGGCGGTGAGGCCTTCAACAGTTTCAATAAGGGCGGGCAAAAGCTCTTTTGCGACGGCCTCGTCACACTTGGATTTCTTGTGGAAGAAAAGCCCTTTGTCGTATTCTTTAAAGTCGGCGATGAAATCGATCTTTTCGGGGATTTCGCTTAAAATTTCAATACGGGTCTTCAAAAGCTGGGCTATAACGCGATTATCGAAGCCTTCTGCCGCTTTGGATTTTTTGATATAGGGAAGCGCCCTTTCAAAAAATTCCTCGTCGCTCATTGCCTTAAGGTACTCGCTGTTAAGCCAACGAAGCTTCACGTCGTCAAAGATTGCCGGGGATTTGGAAACGCCGTCAAGGGAGAATTTCTCAATCATTTCTTCCATGGTCATCTTTTCGGAGTTGTCCTTCGGGCACCAGCCTAAAAGGGCGATGTAGTTTACGATGGCTTCCTCAAGATATCCCTTTGATACGAAGTCGTCAAAGTTGGCGTCGCCGTAACGCTTTGAAAGCTTTCTTGTGGCGTCCTTCATGATGGGGGATAGGTGGATGTAGGTCGGCCTTTCCCAACCGAAGGCGTCGTACATAAGGTTATATTTGGGCGTGGAGGAAAGGTACTCCGATCCCCTGATAACGTGGGTGATGCCCATAAGGTGGTCGTCGATAACGTTTGCAAAGTTATACGTGGGAAGACCGTCTGATTTTATTAAAATGTTATCTTCCAGCTCGGAATAATCAACGGAAATGGTACCAAAAACGCCGTCCTCGTAGGTGCCAACGCCCTTTTCGGGGATGTTCTGGCGGATAACGTAGCTTTCGCCTGCGGCTATTCTTGCTTCGATCTCCTCTTTAGAAAGCTTTAAGCAATGCTTGTCGTATCTGGCGTTACCAAGGTCGTCACGCAAAGTCTCAAGCCTTTCCTTTGTGCAGAAGCAGTAGTATGCCCCGCCCTTTTCAACAAGCTCCTTAGCGTATTTTTGGTAAATTTCACGGCGCTGGCTTTGAATGTAAGGACCAAAGTCACCGCCTACGTCGGGACCCTCGTCATAGGTCATGCCGGCCTCCTTTAATGAAGAATAGATAACCTCTGAAGCGCCCTCGACAAATCTTTCCTGGTCGGTGTCCTCAAGGCGAAGGATAAACTTTCCGCCGTGCTTTTTTGAAAAGAGGTAGCAATACAAAGCCGTCCTCATACCGCCAAGGTGCATAAATCCTGTGGGGCTGGGTGCAAAACGTGTTCTTACTGTCATGATATTCTCCTTAAAGGGTATTTGACAAACGTCAAATATCCGCATTTTTTATTGATTTTAAACGTGGTTTTAAATTTTTTAAACTAAAAAGTGGGGGTATAGGCCGATTATCGCCCTTTTTGTGGCAAAGGCTTAACGACGGCTATTCCTCGTCCTCGCCAATTATCAGATCTTCATCTTTGGCATCGGGGAAGAGTAATTTATTTATCTTGCGTTTAATAAGAGCAAGCCTTCCTGCGGCAAAATAACTGAAGGTTTGCCGGCCGCTTACGATAATGTGGTCGTAAAGGTTTATGTCGTTGAGCATGGCTAAGGTATAAAACTGCTCGGTTGCGTTATCGTCGTGGGCACCGGGGTACACGTTATCCGAAAGGTGGTTGTGGGCGATAAGTATGCTTGCGGGGCTAAGGGTCGTTATCTGATTGGCAATTTCCTTGGTGTCGATATCGACCTTCATTGTGTTATGGCTGCCAACCAGGTATTTTGACGTTATCTGGTTGCCCTTGTCCAAAAAGAAAACGATAAAGATTTCCGTTTTATAGCGGGAAAATAAATTTATAAGGTAGTTTTCAACGTCCTTTGCGGCGCCGATGGGGATAACCTCATCATCCTTGGTGACGAAGGATTTTGCAAAGACCTTGCCCAAAGTCACCAAAAAGACGGCGGTCTGTTCACCGACGCCGTCAATATTCATAAGCTCCTCCGGGGAGGAAAGAAAGACCTTGTCGATGCCGCCCAAGGTATCTATAAGACGGTGGGCCGTGTCGTTGGTGTTGACCCGCGGCTTAACGTAAAAGAGCAAAAGCTCCAACAGCTCGTAATCGTTAAGGACGTCAACGTTTTTTATTACCTTGTCACGCAGTCGCTGACGGTGATGTGTGTGCATTTTTCCCCTAATTAATAAAATCTTCTAAAAAATATTTTAACATATTTTAAAAAAAGTGTATAATATATTTATCACAATTTTTATTAATTTTCAAAATACTTGATTTTTGCTTGTTTTAAGGAGTCTTTATGAACGTAAACGTTGACAAAAAAGCTATGCTTGATCAGCTTTGCTCACTATTAAAAATCAGAAGCGTCAAATCGGAAGCCCTTCCCGATGCACCCTTTGGTGAAGGCGTTAAAAATGCCCTCGTCTATTTTTTAGATCTTGCCGCATCCATGGGCTTTAAGACGGTTAACTATGACAACTATATCGGTGAGGTAATCTTCGGACAGGGCGAGCCTTTCGGTATCTTATGCCACCTTGACGTGGTGCCCGAGGGTAGCCTTGAGGATTGGAACACCCCCCCCTACGAGCCCACCGTTGTCGACGGCAAGCTTTTTGCCCGAGGTGCCCTTGACGACAAGTCGGGCGCAATGGTCACCCTTTATTGCATGAAGGCCCTGCTTGACAGCGGTATTACCCCTAAGCGTGAGATAAGGCTTATTTTAGGCTGTGACGAGGAAAGCGGCTGGGGCTGTATCGACCACTATAAAAAGGTTGCCGTTTTACCTGAGGAGGGTATCTCCCCCGATGCGGACTTCCCCGTGATCTATGCGGAAAAGGGCATACTGCACTTAAAGTACGATTTTGAAAAATCCCCTGCTCTTTTAGATCTTTTTGGCGGAGAAAGGGCCAACGTGGTATGCGATCATTGCGTTGCTCAGGTTAAAAAAGTGCCCCTCGGTGTCGATTATCGCGACGTTTTGGTTGACGGCGGCAAGCTGGAATCTTTCGGCATCCCCGCACACGGCTCCACCCCCGACAAGGGTAAAAACGCCATGGCCCCCATCCTTTTGGCCCTTGAGGGCGAAGGGCTTATTGAGGCCGGCGTCCACGACAGATTGTTCGGCGCTTGCTGCGGTGTTAAAGATCTTTCCGACGAAACGGGGAATCTTACCTTCTCACCCAACGTGGTAAGGGCTGACGGTGACAAAATTTACGTTACCGTTGACGTAAGATACCCGTCAACCTTGGAAAAAGACTACGTTTTAAACGCCCTTTCACAAATCGGCCACTTTGAAATTTTAAGCTATCAAGCCCCACTCTTTTCCGAAAAGGACAGCGGACTTGTTAAAATTTTAAGCGATATCTTTAAGGAAGCAACGGGTATCGCTGCAGAGCCTATCGCCATCGGTGGCGGCACTTACGCCAGGGCTTTAAAAAAAGGCGTGGCCTTTGGTCCTGCTTTAAACGAGGAGGAGGCCTTCAGCATTCACCAGGCCAACGAGCACGTTACTCTCACCACCCTGGATCTTATGACGGAAATTTATCTTGCGACACTTTTAAAAATTTGTTGCTAAAGATTTTTGTAGGACGGACAAGGATCTTTAAGCCTATCAGTATATTTTAAAATAAAAAACGGGCACAGCTGAGTTTTCAGCCCTGCCCTTTTTTTAGTTAAAGATAGATTTCCTCTTACAATTCATTTTATCCGCAAAAAAAGTCATATATTATATTGTCCTGACCCTTTCATTAAGGAAAATTTGCCGTTTTCCGACTTATAGATGGGTTTTTCCTTAACCGATCTTACGTACTTAATGATGCCCTCGGCGATAATTTCAGCCATTTTATATATGGGCGCAAGGCGGGTGTAGTTCATAAAATAATTGTGCCCCTTAGATCTTGGCGACACTATGCCGATGATGGACCCATCCCCCATTTTGGGCAAGTTTTTATCTGCCCCAAGCCCTGGGCGTATCCCCTCGCCGCTGATTTTGACAATGCCCACGTCGCCGTCTTCACCCACCGCCGCATCAATGACCAAGGTCTTTGATAAGGGATGGGCAGCTTTTACAAAATCCTTCACCGACAAAATTTCCTTGGCGGTGATCGGGGTTGATAGACTGCCGTAAACGTAAGCGTCAATATTGGCCTCCTTAAGCTTGGTGCCTATCATTGGTCCAAGGGCGTCGCCAATGGTTGCGTCCGTGCCCACGCAAATTATTACCGGCACGTAGGAATCGTAAATTTTATACAGTCCGTCCAGGACGCCAAGGCTTGCGGTGCGGTTGTTAACTTCAAAACAGTATTCTTGCATAGTTTGATTATTGCCATTTTTGTCAAGATTATACAGTGAAGATTTTTTTCGTCGCCTCAGAAAGCTTTTTTACTTAATCTATTGCCAAAGGCGCATTTTTTTGGTACAATATTTTAAAGGAGGTCTTTTATATGGTTAATACGTTTAACTCTATGGACACGATCGTGCTTCTTATTATCGTCGGGTTTTTGATTTACGGCCTGGCGCGTGGATTTATGAAGCAGGTTATCGGTCTGATTTGTATTGCGGCTTCATTTATCCTCGCTTACACCTTAAGCGGCGTCCTTTGTAACGCCATTTGCAACGGTACGACAATTGACGAAGGCCTTGCGACCTCTATAAGGGGGATCTTCTCTACCGTTGACGTAACAATCAATAAGGCTGATACCCTGGAAACTTTATCCGTGCTTAACCTGCCGGAGTTTTTAAATTCCGCTATCTTAAAGTACGCCGATAAAATCCCCTTTGATGAATTCAACCTTGCACAGATAATTTCCGAAACGGTAACGAGATACGTTTTAAGCGGCGGCTCTTTTATGATAATACTTATCGTTTCAAGGCTGCTTCTTATCCTGGTCAAAAAATTACTTTCCTTCATCGTTGACCACACACCCCTTAAGGTGGTTGACAGAATACTCGGTGCAGTGGTCGGTCTTGTGAAAGGTATATTGATAGTTTACCTTGGGGTATTCCTTTTAAGCGTTATACCCATTGAAGGATTAAACGGGGTGAAGGAGCTTCTTTCTACTTCCGTTATAGCGAACTTCTTTATGTCCTACAACTTGTTCGGTTGGCTTTTGGGCTTACTGTTTACATAATGGCAACCTAAGCAAAAAATTTTAAAGTCGGGCTTTTTGCGTCCGACTTTTTTAGTTTTATTTAATAGTTCGCAAAACACCAAATTGGCGCAAGAAAATATTTGTGCGCCAAATTAACTTTTTTAACCAAAAATCGAGCACAAAAGAGCCTTCCGCTAAAATGAATTGTGAGAGAATGGCTTAAATTTTTCACGGCTCAAATTTTGGTCATTCTCTCTGGCGAAAAACACCGTTTTTGGTCGAAATTTCGATATTTTTTTGGTTTTTTGAAGTTTTTTAGCTGAGGGAAGTTGCCCCACTGCTCACCGGTTAAGGATCTCCGAATAACGCCAAAAGCTACCAAAGAAAAGGACTTATCTTAAATGTTTGGGGTAAAAGTGCGTGCTGACGTCTGATATGATAAAGTTTTATGACAAATATTTGTTAAAATTGCGCAATTAAAAGTTTTTGCGCCTATTTAAGCAGCTTAACATAAAGCGGATTAAAATCTTGTCGGTATGCATATTTTTTATCAAAAATATTCAGCAAAGACCAAATTTACCCCAAAAAGCGGCTTAAAATTTTCGTGAAACATTTCCTCTCCCCCACTATTACTTTTATAAATTAATCCAAACCTTAATTTTGCTTGATTTTAACCCAAAATGGCCTTAAATCGGGCTAAAAATGGCCAAAAACGGGCAAAAATCAGGGGTAAAAATGCTTAAGTTTCAAGCAAAAATTTCTTCAAAATTAGCCCATCTTTTGCTTTTGTGAAACATT
>JAFWAM010000020.1 GCA_017507595.1 Clostridia bacterium | reverse complement strand
CCTCACAATGGAAAATTTTGAGGACTATTTTGACGTAAAGACCACCGCTACCTGTGAATATAATTTTTACGACGAGGTAACCGAAGCAGTTGCTTACGTTGCTATCGTTCCCAAGGCAGATTATACCGACGCGGTAGGCAAGGTATTTTTTAACGTTGATACCCGCGTATATCAATGGCTTGGCAATAATAAATTCAAGATCTCCAATCAGGAGCAATATATTCTTTTTGACGAAAAGATTTCCAACGGAAGCTACAAAGCAACCATTCAGCTCGACGGTGAATACAGGATAGATTCCGAGTCAGTCGGCGTTACCCTGTCGGCGGTGGAGGGGTACGTTATCCCCACCCTGCTCCCCGAGGAAAAAAACGAGATTGAAAACCTTACTGAAGAGCAAAAGTCGGCCTCCGTGTCGGTTATTGAAGAAATTTCCCCTCAGATCGAGGCCTTTAAAACGGCATTTCAAGCGGCAGAAAGCTTCACTTATTATATAGGAAGCAACTATACGCTCACTTCTATATACGGCGCCGGCAAGACCGAAAAGAAATCTCAAAACGGCTATAATTATTATATTGATAAGAAAAATTCCCGCTTTGAAACCCGCAACGGCAAATATTACCTTGACGGCGGCAGCTGGTACCACCAGATGCTTATGTCGGGTATAAATCTCGTCCTTACGGAAAGATCCGGTATGGATATGGACACCGTCCTTGAGGACACAACTCCCGTTTGGCAGCTTATTGACGCTAACGCGACTTATCTTAAGACCGCCGACGGCAAATATACCGCTTACGTCAGCCTTTGGGATATGCAGGACGGTTTTTGGAAGGATCAGATCAAATCCGCCCTTTCAGGCTACGGCGTAACCACAGGCTACGGCAGGTTTGTCGTGACCTACAAATATGATTTCACCGACGGCAAGCTTGACTTTTATATTTACGTCCACCACAGCGATCCCCGTTACCCGGTGGAGTATTACGACGTCACTTACGAGCTTAGCCAGAAATTAAGTGCCCTTAACGTAACGACCGTTGAGCTTTACACGCCCCAAACTCACGAGTTTATGCTTGCCGACAGCTTTGAGGACGCAAAGCTTTTCAACAACGGCCTTATCGAGGTCGACGGCAACACCAAGTCCTTCTCCTACAAGACCTACACCACGTCCGATTACGGCTACGACCACCCCGACGTCGTCAACTATTTGCCCATACGAATTCTTGAAGGAGGCGTATATAACTTTACCCCCGACAAAAAGACGGTGACTCTTTTAAACGAGGACGGCAGGGTTCACGGTCATTACGACAGGGATAACTACTTCCCCGCAGGCTTATATTACTTAAAAAGCAATTACGTTTCTTACGGTCTTGACACCGTAACGGTAACGGTTGACTCCCGCATATACGAGGATTACGGCGACCTTTACGACCCATCGGGTGATATTCTTGACGAAAACACCTTTGAGTGCCTTTTCGAGGGCAACGGTGACGTAAACGTTCTGACCTTTAATCCAACAAAATCGGGTATTTACGATTTTGGCGACCACGATCACGTTGCCATTGACGTTTACGAAAGCACCAATCTCGACGCCCCCGTTGAAAGTGCGTGGGCACCCCGTCACGCCTTCGTGCTTGAGGCAGGTAAAAATTACGTTCTTTCTATGGAATGTGTAAACTACGGCGACCGTGCTGATCCCTTTACCTATTCAGGCTCTGCAAAATACGTTGGCGCCCCCACAACCGGCACCTTACCTTTGACCGAGCAGTGGCAGGACGTCGTGATTTACGGCGATTTGGCAACCTTCCTCATCACCCCGACGGAGGTAGGCAGCTATTACGTCGAGTACGAGCTTCTTGACGGTATGGATGTCAACGGCGGCGGATTTTATACCGAGGACGGCAAATATTACAGCCGTTGGAAATCTGTCACCGTGGATGGCAAAGATATCTACGTATACTCCCTCGATAGGGTAAGCTATACTTACAGCCCCTCCGTTTATATGAACGATTACTTTAAGGGGAGGATAAGGCTTGTCTGCTACGAAAAGGGAGTGACTGAAAGCAGTTCTCTTACCCTTTACGAGGACAAGTATACGACAATAGTCACTTCATCTCTCAATACGGAGTATTCATCCTCGACCTTTATCTTCACCATAGATAAAGCCTATAAGCTTCTCGTCACGGTTGATTCCGACTTTTTCGCCGTGTACGACCAAAACGGCAAAAAATACGGCACGTCAGTTTTCCCAACCTATACCGACACAGCCTTTGGCGGCGTTGAAACAAAATATATTTCCCGCCTTGAAAAAGGCACTTACACCATTGTATTTAAAATTGACGAGTATTCCGATCCCGGCGTAAAAACCGCAGCCATGCGGCTTTTCGCCCTTTGATCGCTTTGCTTTTTCAATCAAAAACAGGCCTATAAGCCGATTAATTACACTTTTTGGTTAAAATACTCATTCGTTTGTGGGGTGCTTTATGAAAAAGATTTTGATTTATTGTCTGACAGCCGTCATTATGACGCTTAGTTTTACCGCCTGTCATACTGCGACGCCCAAGGAGATTTCTTGTGAAGAGATCATCTCTGCCTACAAGGCGGCAGGGTATTCCGTTTTGTATCACGACCACGACGGCGACACGGCCTACAACGATCTTGGCATATACTGCTCCTTCGAGATCCGTGACCCCAACAACGCTGACAACTATATGTACGTTGACCGCTATTTTACCGAGGAGGCCGCCATCTCCGCCGCAAAGGAAAACGAGTTCCACCCCGTGCTTTGGTTTTTTTCCAGCATATTTGGCGAAAGTCGCTGGCTTTATACAGGGCGGTATGGGGATCTTACTTATTCGACCTTTGATAAAAAAATGATAAAGCCATTAAAGGATCTTATCAATCAAAAATAATTTTTCACCCCGCCGGGCCTGTGTTCCGGCGGGTTTTTTTGCCAAAAACCCGCCTATAGGTCGATTATTAAGCATTTCAGGCTGCAAAGGGCACAAAAAAAGCAATTATTTTTATTACAGCGCACTCTTTCGGGTGCATAAAAACCTGACTTTCACGGCAGGTTTTTTATCATTAATTAATATAAATTTTCACAAAACGGAGAAAACCTTTCAAAACGGGGGCAAAACGTTTGACAGTCGCACGGATAAATGTTATTATCGTTAGCGTAAACTAAATAGTCAAAATCAAGAATGATTAGAGGCGCGATATCAAAGATTAAGGCTTTTTTGATCCTCAAAGGTCCATAAAAAAGTCCCAAAGGTGCTATCGCCGAAACGTCCGTCCGTTTGAGCGGCCGACCGTTGGGTGCAGGGAAAATATCTTTGCAACTGTCACAGTTTTGTGGAGTGCTTTCGTTTTGGTAAAACTTATTTTTTATGCGGTTTGATACAGTCGAGGCTCTTGCTTTGACTGTTTTTTTTACGAAATAACCTTTTCAGGAGAAATAAAAATGAAAAAGCTAGTAACTCTTTTACTCACCCTTGCCCTTATGGCAACCTCCCTTTGCGCCTTCACGGCCTGTGGCGACGCTTCAGGCGACGACGTTTTACGCGTCGGTATGGAATGCGCTTACCAGCCCTTTAACTGGACCCAGTTCAACGACGACAACGGCGCCGTTCCCATCAAAAACCAGCCCGGTCTTTACGCATACGGCTACGACGTAATGATCGCCCAGAAGATTGCAGAATCTTTAGGCAAAAAGCTTGAGGTTTACTCCTACGAGTGGAAGAGCCTTATCCCCGCCGTTCAATCGGGCGCTTTAGATCTTATTATCGCCGGTATGAGCCCAACAGCCGACCGCCGTCTTGAAATTGACTTTTCCGACGCTTATTATGAATCTAACCTTGTTATCGTCGTAAGAAAAGACGGTGATTACGCTGACGCAACCTCCTTAAGCGATTTTGCAGGCGCAACAATCGCCGCCCAGTCAGCAACCTTCCACGAAAACGCTTTAGCCCAGATCGCCAATGCCGAAACCGTCACTTGGGAATCCTTCGACCTTTTAAAAACCGCCCTCAACGCTTCCACCATTGACGGCTATATCGCAGAGGAACCCGGTGCAAAGGCAGACTGCGCCATGAACGCAGATTACACCTACGTTGCCCTTAAAAACAACACAGTTGGCGGCTTTGCAATTGCAGATTTAGCAAACGTAACCTTAGCAGTCGGCGCCGTAAAGCAGTCACCCCTCATTGCAGAGGTAAACAAAGTTCTTGAAGGCATCACCCTTTCCGAAAGAGTGGCAATGATGGACACCGCTATCACCATTGCAGGGACCCTTGGTTTATAATTTTTAATAACGTATATCATTATTTTTAACCGCTAAAGATACATTATGTTTTTTGAATACGTCTATAAAATCATCATAAACGGTTGGCAGCAGCTTTTGATGGGTGTTGGATATACCCTTCTTATTGCCATAACGTCAACGCTTATCGGTCTTGTTATCGGTCTTGCCATCGGCGTCGTAAGGACCATACCGCTTTCCAAAAACAAGTTTGTCAGGTTTTTACAAAAGACGGTCAACGTTTTGTTTTCCGTGTATATCGAGATTTTCCGCGGAACGCCAATGATGGTTCAATCAATGGTTATTTATTGGGGCTACGCCTTTGCCACCAAATCGACCCTTCCCATCATTCCGTGCGCAATCTTTATCGTTTCGGTAAACACGGGCGCCTACATGGCGGAAATCGTCAGGGGCGGCATCATCTCCATTGACAAGGGCCAGTTTGAAGGGGCTTACGCCCTGGGTATGACCCATTTCCAGGCAATGATACACGTCCTTATCCCACAGGTAATGCGCAATATTTTGCCTTCGGTTTCCAACGAGTTCGTCATCAACATAAAGGACACGTCAGTTCTTTCCGTCATTGGCGTAATGGAGCTTTTCTTCATCGGCGAAACCATTTACAAGCTGACCTGGCAATATTTCCCCACCTTTACGGTCATTTGCGTTATCTATCTTATTTTGACCTTCACTATAACAAGGCTTTTGCGCCTTGTGGAAAAAAAGCTTTCCACCGACGGCAATTACACTATTTGCGGTTCCCAATCAGACCCGCGTGCAGAAATAAAGGTCAAGGAGGGGACAAATGGATAATATTATCAAAATTTCTCACCTTGAAAAATCCTTCGGCGACCATCAGGTTTTAAGGGACATCAATCTTGAGGTCAAAAAAGGCGAGATCGTTTCCGTAATCGGCTCTTCAGGCTCAGGCAAGTCCACCATGCTTCGCTGCATCAATCTTTTAGAGGAGCCCACCGGCGGCGAAATTTACTTTAAAGGCAATCTTATCACCCAAAAGGGCTTTGACCTTTGCGCCTACAGGGCAAAGGCCTGCATGGTATTCCAGCAGTTCAACCTTTTCAACAATATGACCGCCCTTGAAAACTGTATCCGCCCCCAGACCGTCGTTCTCAAACGGCCCCGTAAGGAAGCCACGCAGATCGCCCTTGAAAATCTTCAAAAGGTCGGTATGGCGGCCTACCGCAACGCCAAGCCCCAACAACTTTCCGGGGGACAGAAGCAAAGGGTAGCCATCGCAAGGGCCCTTTGTATGGATCCGGAGGTCATCCTCTTTGACGAGCCCACCTCCGCCCTCGACCCCGAAATGGTCGGCGAGGTTTTAGACGTTATCAAGGGCCTTGCAACAAGCGGCCTTACCATGATCGTCGTCACCCACGAAATGGCCTTTGCAAGGGATATTTCCTCAAGGGTAATCTTCATGGACGACGGCTATATCGTGGAGGAAGCCCCCCCCAGCGAGCTTTTCACCAACCCCAAGGAAAAGCGCACCGTGGAATTTTTATCTCGCTTCCTTCATCAGTAGTTTTTTTAAAAAACCCGCCTATAGGGCGATTATCAAAGCTTTTTAAGTAAAAAAAACATCAAAATAAAGGGCCTGCCGTCCATTGCGGCAGGCCTTTTTTTGGGGCGCGCAAAAAGCCTTTTCCTTGGGCAGGGCAGAAACAAATAAAAAACGACCGATTTACGGATTCCCTGTAAGGGATTTAATTGAATCATTACAAAACTCGACTTTTCACAAGTCGAGTTTTCTTTTTTAACGCTAAACAGATTGAAAAAAATAAGAAAGTGTGATATACTAATTATGCTACACAAATAAATAGTTTTTGAGATGGACGAACAAAGGGGATATTCTGCCCTTTTTATTGACATACTCCCATTATAGAAATTTGTTAAAAATGCAAATTCCAAATGGGAGTGTTTGTTCATTTCTATTTATTTGTGTAGCAACAAGGAGTTTGCGTTTTATGTGCGCAATCTCAGTTGCGCACTTTTTTATTTTGAGAGTGCGACTTTATACTAAGGAGCACAAAACATATGGCAACTAATAGCAATTTGCAAATGTCGCGAGCAGGAAAAACGGACGAGTTTTATACGCAATTATCTACTATTGAAGAAGAATTACGGCATTATCGCAAATATTTTAAAGATAAAATCGTATTTTGTAATTGCGATGACCCGTATGAAAGCAATTTTTTCAAGTATTTCGCCTTAAACTTTAACGTTTTAGGTTTAAAAAAATTGATTACGACCTGTTATGCAACCTCGCCTATTTTCTACACTCAATTAAACATCTTTGGGGATGATAAACCTACAGGGTTAATACAAGAAGGAAAAAAGCCTTACAAGATAGAAATTACCGAAGTGAAAGACTCTGATGGGAATGATACGGTTGATATGTCCGACGTTTGCGAATTATTAAAAAATGATAAAAATGCTTTAACTCTCTTAAAAGGTGATGGCGATTTTCGTTCGGAAGAATGTTTGCAACTTTTAAAGGAATCCGATATTGTCGTTACCAATCCACCATTCTCTTTAATGAAAGAGTATTTGCCATTATTGGTTAATGCGCAAAAACAGTTCATCATATTAGGAAATATGAATCATGCGACTTGGGCTGAAACCTTTCCCTATTTTATAGAAAATAAAGTATGGCTTGGTGTTAATAGCGGACATTTTTGGTTTAAAGTCCCTGAATACTATGAGGCAAAAGGGACGGATTACAAGCAAGATGAGACTGGACAAAAATGGCGAAGATTAGGGAATATTTGTTGGTTTACAAATCTTGACCTTGCCATAAGACATACCCCTTTAGACCTATATAAAAAATACACACCCGAAAATTATCCGGAATACGATACATATAACGCAATAGATTGCGGTTTTGTTCAAGACATTCCTTGCAATACAGATAAAATTATTGGCGTACCATTAACCTTTTTAGCAAAACACTGCAAAGAACAATTTAAAATTGTTGGTGAATTGCATACAGGATCAGGCAATAAATACGATTTTGCTTTTCCTAAAGTAAATGGTAAAAATAAATATATACGAATTTTAATCCAACATATTAATACTCAAAAGGAATGATGCGTTATGAAAATCGAAAGGATACAAATTTCTATTAAAGAATTGGTAGAAGGCTATGAAGAAAAAGGCTTAGACGGAATTGAAGGTATTGTTGCGTATGGTGGCAAGTTAGATGTTCGCCCACCTTATCAACGGGAGTATGTTTACGCACCTAAAGAACGCGATGAAGTAATCCGCACTGTTAAAAAAGGTTTTCCACTCAATATCATGTATTGGGCGAAAAATGAAGATGGAAATTATGAGTTAATG
>JAFWAM010000019.1 GCA_017507595.1 Clostridia bacterium | reverse complement strand
GACAAGCACCCGACCTTAAGATATACGGAGTTAAGAAAGCACCTTTAAGCTTTCGCCATAACCTTATGAACTTTTCAGTTAAAGTTAAAAATCAGATAATAGAAGAAAGGCTTTCCCAAAGGTGCTGCAGGCTGTCGTGCCTTGCCGGTTATTTGCGGACGGCAGGAACCATCGAGATCCAGAAGGGCAAGATAGGCTTTTCCACCACAAGCGAGCATACCATCAACGCCTTTTTCAGCAGGATAATTTACAGCCTTTACGGCGTAGAGGCTCAGACCGTCACCGAAAAGGAAGGCGGAAGGTCCAAAATGACCCTCATTTCCGACGTAAGCCTTCAGATTTTGAAGGATGCGGAAATTTTATCCGTTACCCCCTCCGGCATTGACGTTCAGCTTAACATCAAGGACACCTTGGTAAGTAAGCCCTGCTGCCGCACGGCTTATTTAAAGGGCGCCTTTTTGGGCTCAGGCAGTATAACGGTCCCCAAGCTTAAAAGCGACAAGGCAACGGGCTATCATCTGGAATTTGTCTTTTCAAAATACCTTACCGCCCTTGATTTTTCCCACCTGTTAAGCGACAACGGTTACATAGCAAAGCTGGTGGAAAGAAAGGACTCCTTCGTGGTGTACTTTAAAAACTCTGAGGAAATCTGTGATATCCTCGTTTTAATGGGGGCAAAGGGCGCCAGCCTTGACCTTATGGATATTATCGTCAAAAAGACGGTGCGCAACAACACCAACAGGGTAATAAATTGCGAGATCTCCAATATGACCAAGCAGATCGACGCATCCTTAAAGTGCCGTGAAGAAATAACCAAAATAAGCGACGTCATCGGCCTTGACAGTCTGCCCCTCCCGTTAAAGGAGGTCGCCGTTGCCCGTCTTGACTATCCCGACGACACACTTTCCGCCCTGTCCGCAAGACTTGGTATCACAAAAAGCTGTCTGTCCCACAGGCTTAAAAAGCTGTCGCTTATCAGCGAAAGCTTGTGATGCTTACTTTTTATAAGACGCAAAAAGTCGGCCTATAGGTCGGTTATCAAGCAAAAAAAGAACAAAAACGCCCGTCGGGCGTTTTTTTTGTAAAACCTATTTACAAACCGTTGTGCATATGCTATAATAAGCATATAAATTTTTTTGGGAGGACACAAGCGTGTTTGAAAATGTTTGGGATAAAATCAAAACCTGTGCTAAGATCGTTTTCATTATAAGTATGATCTTGTCAATTTTGCTGGGTATGTTTACTATGATTGCCGGGTGTTCCGGTAACGGCGGAGTAGAGGCCTTTATCACAGGTCTGTCTATTCTCATTTTCGGCATTTTAGGAAGCTTTGTCAGCGGCTTTATTATTTACGGCTTCGGTGTACTTGTTGAAAAGGCTGTTGAAATTTCCGAAAACACTAAAAAGTAACAAAAAAAAGGACGAGCATCTCGTCCTAATTTTTATGTGATAAGCGGCTTATAGGCCGCTTTTTTGTTGTTTTTAAGCCGATTTGCAACTTAAAGGAAGGAAAAGCTTTTACGCGATAATGTTTACAAGCCTTCCGGGGATTACGATAACCTTTTTAACCGTTGCACCGTTAAGGGCGGTGGCTACGTTTTCGTCCTTCAAAACGATTTCCTCTATCTGCTCTTTGGAAAGTGACTTGGAAAGAGTAATTCTCGTTTTCAGCTTGCTGTTTATCTGTACTGCGTATTCGATTTCGTCCTTTACAAGCTTTTGCGGATCAAACGTTGGGTACTCTGCCTTAAAGATAGAGGTGTTGTTGCCAAGACCTTCCCAAAGCTCCTCTGCAAAGTGAGGGGTGCATGGGGCTAAAAGCTTGATAAGGGTTTTGACGGCTTCCTTAAACAGCTTGCCGTTCTTTTCTTTGAGGGCTTCGTACTTGGTCATGGCGTTAACAAGCTCCATCATTCTGGCGACCGCCGTGTTAAAGGAGAAGTTATCCATATCCCTGTCAACGCTCTTTACGGTGCTGTGAAGCACGAAATCAAGCTCCTTTTCGTTGGTGCCGTAAAGGTCTTTATCGTCGTCGGGCATTGCCTTGCTCTTTTCGTAAAGTCTTTCAACCCTGTCAAGGAATTTGCTTATTGACTTGATGCCGTCGTCGTTCCAGGGGCCGCCCTCGGTGTAGTTAAAGCCAAAGAGAAGATAAAGCCTGAACACGTCGGAGCCATATTGCTTAACGTAAGGATCGGGTGAAACGATATTGCCCCTTGACTTACTCATCTTGTTGCCGTCGGGGCCTAAAATTACGCCCTGGTGAACAAGTGACTTAAAAGGCTCGTCAAAGGTAAGATATCCCATGTCCCTTAAGGCCTTGGTGAAGAATCTTGCGTATAAAAGGTGCATGCAGGCGTGTTCTGCGCCGCCAACGTACTTGTCAACGGGAAGCATCTTGTTGATGATGGCAGGGTCAAAGGCCATATCCTTGTTGTTTGCGTCGGCGTATCTTAAGTAATACCAGCTTGAGCAAACGAAGGTATCAAGGGTGTCGGGGTCACGGGTGGCGTCACCGCCGCACTTGGGGCACTTGGTGTGCATAAAGCCGTCGTGCTTTGCAAGGGGTGACTTTCCGTCGGGCTTGAACTCAACGTCGTAAGGAAGCTCCACGGGGAGTTGGTCATAGGGTACCGCAACCTCGCCGCAATGTGGGCAGTGAACGATAGGTATGGGTGCACCCCAATATCTCTGGCGGGAAACAAGCCAGTCGCGGAGTCTGTAATTTACCTTAAACTGAGCCTCGTCAAGCTTTTCAACGATGGCCTTTCTTGCCTCGTCGCCAAACTTGCCGTCAAACTCGCCGGAGTTTACAAGATAACCGTCCTCCGTGTAGGGGAGGGTTACGTTATTTTCCTTATTGGTGATAACCTGGTTTACGGGGTGGCCGTACTTTTCAGCAAAGGCAAAGTCCCTTTCGTCGTGGGCAGGTACGCCCATAACTGCGCCCGTTCCGTAGCTGTATAAAACGTAGTCGGCAATCCAGATGGGGACCTTTTTGCCGTTGGCGGGGTTGATGGCGTAAGCGCCCGTCCAAACACCGGTCTTTTCTCTGTCGGAGGAAAGCCTGTCGATCTCGTTTGCTTTTGACGCCTCGTATACGTAAGCTTCGACAGCGGCCCTTTGCT
>JAFWAM010000018.1 GCA_017507595.1 Clostridia bacterium | reverse complement strand
AGCCGGAGGTTACCATCACATATTTTGAACCCGATAAAAAGAAAGACGGCGGTGCTTATATCAGCATCACCGGCACAGTAAAGAGAATCAATGAATACGAACGAATCGTCTTGATGAGCAACGACTAAAACCCTTGTCAATTGCTTTTGAAAAATTTATCCCATATTATCATTTTTTGTCCGTAATGCCGTAAAGCCCATAAAAGAAAAAGCAGCCCCCAAAAAGCTGCTTTTTGCTTATATTTGTATGAAAAATCATCAAATAACCGACCTATAGACCGACTTTTTGAACAACAAGGCCTTTATTACTTTAAAACCTTTTTAATAACCCAAAGCTGAAATCTTTTGGGCATAAAGTTAAGAAGAATAAGAAGTGGGTTGCGGTTGATGGCGTAAGAAAACGCCGGGCGCCTTTTTTTAAGGATTTTTAAAACCTTCTTTCCAATCCTTTCAGGGGGAATTTGTCTTGTCTCCACCTTGTCAACGATCTTTTTAAATCTTTTCGCATTGCACGAATAAAGCCCCGTATTTTCACAAAAGCGATCAAGGGCGTCGGTGGAGGCCTTAAGCATGCCCGTCCCAACTGCCCCCGCCCGAAGGACGGACACCTTTATGCCAAGGAGCTGAAGCTCCATTTTTAACGAATAGGCATACTTGTCAAGGGCGGCTTTAGTGATTGCGTAAATGCCCGTAAAGGGAAGCGGATCAAGTGGGGCAAGCTCGCTTGTGGTGATAATTATCCTGCTATCCTCTTTTAAAAGGGGCATAAATATTTTGTTGACCAAAAAGGGCGCAAATGCGTTGATCCTGTAGATCTTTTCAAAATCCTCGGTTTTTATTTCCACAAGAGAGTCAAGCATATATATCCCCGCAAAATGAATAACTGCCGAAAGATTTGCCGCCCTTTCCTTTACAAATTCAAAGGCGCGCAAAATATCTTCTTCAAGGCATAAATCGACCTCAACGGGGATAATCCCATCTTCGGCATCCCCCACCCTTTTATCGAGGGCAAAAACCGTGTACCCCTCTGACGCTAAAAGGCGGGCGGTCTTTATCCCCATACCGCCGTAAGCGCCGGTAACAAGCGCATATTTCATAAGATCTTCTCCTAAACAAAGGCGAAAAAGTGCGGTTAATCGACTTATAGACAGGCTTTTTTATAAACCAGCAAAAGCTTTTATATTATAAGTCGCTATCCACAAGCTGTTTGTATAGCTCGCTTTTGGTAACGCCCCTTTCCTTGGCGACCTTTTTGATGGCGTCCATTTTTGACATGCCCTCGCCAATATAAAGGGCCACGTGCTTTTCAAGAGGCAAATCGATAAAGTCGTCTTTAGCTGTCTTGCCCTCTACGACAAGAACAAACTCCCCTCGCCTATCCACCTCGGGCACCTGCCCAAGGGTGAAGGGGGTTGCGCACTCAAACATTTTGGTTATCTCCTTAACGGCCACGGCCTTGCGGGGACCAAAGGCCTTGAAAAGATATTCCGACGTCTTTTCAATGTCGTGGGGCGCACAATAAAAGATCAAGGTTGAAGGCACCTCGGTAAATCTATCAAGAAGGCTTTCACGATCCCTTGCCTTTTCGGGCAAAAATCCGACGAAGGTAAACCGCGCGCTGTCAAGCCCCGACAAAATCAAGGCGGGAAGGACGGCGTTGGCGCCGGGGACTACGGTAAAGTCCAGGCCGCATTTTAAAAGCTCCTTAACAAGAACGCTGCCCGGGTCCGACACGATGGGCGTGCCCGCGTCCGAAATCACCGCAACAGACTTGCCTTCTTGCAAAAGGTCGATTATCTTTGAGGACTGAGCGGCCTCGTTAAACTTCTGATAAGTTATAAGGGGCTTTTTTATATCGTAATGACTAAGGAGGGGGAGAGAGTGTCTTGTGTCCTCGCAGGCGATAACGTCTACTTCTTTTAAAACCTCTACCCCGCGATAGGTCATATCCTTTAAGTTGCCAATTGGCGTTGAAACAAAATATAACATTTCTCTTTTTTCTTCTTTTTTGTGAATTAATCGGCTTATAGGGGCACTTTTCTTTTTTTCCCCCATCTAAAGCCGCCGCAAAATTTCGCCTGTTTTTAAGCCGAAAATATATGATCAGCCACTAAAGGAGGTGGCGTTATTTTCAATAAAATCTATCTTAAGCCCGAGATTTTTATCCTTAACGGCGTCAATAAGCACCAGATAAACGTCAGTTTTTCCCTTGCCCGTGACGAAGGTCATCCTTGAAGGGTTAAGGTTGTATTTGTCAAGCAGGATCAAAATCTCAGAAAGTCTTTCGGGCTTGTGGCAAAAGGTAAAGCTTCCGCCGTAGCATAAGGACCTTGCGGCGCAAGCGACGATGTCTTCAAAAACGCATTCCACCTCGCCACGGCAAAGGGCGATATGTGGGTTTTGAGAAAACAGTCCGCTGCCCGCCTTTTTATAAGGGGGGTTACACAAAACAAGATCGTATCCGCTCCGTCCGTTAAAGTCCTTAAGGTTAAGGTTTACCACGTCAAAAACACCCTCCAGACCGTTGAGGGCAACGCTTTTTGCGCACATATCGTAAAGGGGCTTTTGGATCTCCACCTCGGTCACCTTGTCGGCGCGGTTCAGGGCGTAATAGTGAAGCCCAACTATGCCGCTGCCGGCGCAAAGGTCCAAAACCCTTTTTTTGCCTGCGGATGCAAACCGTGAAAGCAATATGGCGTCACTGGTAAACTTATAAAGAGAGTCCGACTGAATAATCTTAAAATCGTCGATCAGTAAGCTCTCGATTTTTTCATCCTTTAAAAGTTCCATAGGCAATAAAGTTAAGGTAAAAGGGGCTGTCCCAATCAGGTACAGCCCCTTTTTGATAAAGAATTACTCTTCGGCAGGTGCAGCAACAGGGCAAGCATCTGCACAAGCACCGCAAGAAATGCAGAGCTCTGCATTGATTTCGAATTGTGTATCACCTTGAGCAATAGCTGAAACAGGACAAGCATCTGCACAAGCGCCGCAAGAAATGCAAGCATCAGAAATCTTATAAGCCATAGTTTTACCTCCGTTTATTGTCGTATTACACTCGCCGTTGGGCGAAATGTTGCTTACCTAACTATTTTAACACAAAAATATTGATTTGTATATAAATTGAAGGGCTTTTTTGGTCACTTTGTCAAAGTTTTACATTTTTTAAACCAAAAAGAGTTGATTATTCCTCAAGGCCCTTAAGCTCCTCCGCCTCCTCCTTGGTCAGCTTGTCGCTGTCGTCGGCGT